>NZ_JBMERP010000034.1:0-36231 GCF_049310925.1 Virgibacillus sp. DJP39
TCTTGCCGACCATCACTTACTTTATTCAACGCTTTCCAGTTTTTCACCTCCGCGAAAATAGTCCAAACAAGTAGAACAATTAAAATGGCCATTATACCTTTCGGATAATTATAGGCGATTGGCTCCAACTCCTTTGCACTCTGTTGAAAGGCAATCACAAAAACCAAACAAAGGAAAGGAAATAAAGCATTTTTAGCTAAAAATTTAAAAATCGAAACGTACAAAACTGCCACCCCCCTCTTTTACCTTAATTTAAAAGTTAACTATCAAAAACAAAATTCACATCCATTCACTTACTGTATTTATATATTATAATGTAATAACATTAATACATTATCATTTTATAATATATTAACTATTTAGTCAATACTAAATTTTATCACAATTCATTTAACGTAAATTTATTTTTACCATAATTTTCACTGTATTATCAGAGTGTATTCCATATGCAGTTTCTTAATTGCAATTTAAAGCAACTTAGAAAAAAAACCACCAGTGTTATTTCTAGAATGAATTTTATAATTCTTCGCCCTTTGTGTAACAAAGTATTAAAACGCAAAAAAGGAAGTACCTTTCCAAATCTGTAAAATGGTAGCATATCAGAACAACCAAAAAGACAGGAGGGTACTTCCAATGACCATTGTGCCACAACCTAACTAAGAATTATACGATACTGAACACTTGCTCTATCCTTCGATTATGACCCGAACTATGAAACTGGTAGATCCGGATGGAACATCATCAATTTATGACTGTAAATAATAAGCAAAACGAAGTGGAGCTAATTGGCTTTGATAAATACTTTCTCCCAATTTGTTTGTCAGGAGTACTCTTATTGTTATGACAGTTTTGATGCCAATTACTAATCCTAAAATTTGCAAATTCAAAAGAATCTAGCGATTGCCACTACCGAAGGTATCTTCCAAAAGGAAAATAACTAACGACATACGTCGTTCTATGTAACAACCGGTGGCTCTAGAACAACGTAATTCCGAGCAATGTCAATCATCACCAATTCATTTATTGCCTGAGAAGGGACCAGTTAAATTAATTCTATTACTTGATGTATGGATTCCAATTGGTCAAATTCGAGAATTTTTTCAATAACTTGCTCTGTTTGTTTCTTGTCGAGTGTATTCGTGCTCAACTTTGCAAATTTTTTATTTAGCATTTGCTGTGTCATCTGGTTACGGAAACTACCAGTTGCATGTTCTATATATACTTCATGCTCACTACCATCCTGCTTTATTAAAGTTGCTAGCACTTTATCTTTGTCAATTTGATCGTTTGAAACCGGTTTTATTTTCTGCCTTAAATCCAATGTTTTGGGATCATTAACTTTCTCATTTTGGTATTGATCCTCTGATGCATCCTTCTCGAGGAAAGCAATTGCCGCTGTATGATATATGCTAAATTTCCCTTCAAGACCCGTTTTTGGGGTTTCTTTTGCAGTTAATTCTAAAACATATGGATGAACCTCTAGCGTGATCTCTTTAACTTCTTCAGGTGTTGCAAACTCACTTAATTGGATACAAGCATCGATTGAAGGATGGAGAACTATTCCACATGCATACGGTTTAAAAGCATTTTTTTCAAGCTCCCAAACTTTCCCCCAATCAACTAATACTTTGTCTAGTTCATGACTTGGACTATATACATTTGCAAATCCTCGTTTGGCTTCAAGTACTTGTGTAGAACTTGTAAAGCCTTTCTCAACAAGTAGTGCAGCTAATAATCCGTTTTGTGCAGCTTTACCTGGGTGAAACGGTTTTGTCATTGTCCCGAACATTTCCCGCAATCCAAATGACTGCGTGCCAGCCAGACCAAGGGACATTGCCATTTGTTCATCGTTTAGCTTTAATATAACACCTGCTGCAACTGCGGCTCCAAAAGCTCCCGTACTAGAAGTAATATGGTAACCAAGTTGATAATGAGAAGGATATACGGCATTACTAATTCGGAGTTCTGCCTCACAACCTAATATGAAAGCTCGCAATAACTCTTTAGGTGGTATGTTATACTTTTCGCCAAGCGCAAAAATGACAGGGGCAACTGGTGCGCTTGGATGGTGAATGGTTTCCAAATGTGTATCATCAAAATCAAAAATATGAGATGAAGTCCCATTAATGAGAACCGCCGAAAGCAGATCTTTTTTTTGATTTCGTCCCAGGATTGTAGCATGCCTCTCTGAAGAAATGTCATCAGTGACTTCCATTAAAATGTTGGTTGTTTCATGATTAATTGCTCCGATTGTTACACCGACCCAGTTTAATAAACTTTTTTTCGCATGAAGAATAACACTTTCTGGTATATCATCGTATTTGGTATTTGCTATATTTTTTACTAATTGTTCCGTTATCATTATTATTCGACTCCTTTGAGTGTTGAGTTTTGTATTTTAATTGCTTCATATTAAATAAAAAATTCAAAAGAGCGTGTTTTTAAGTCACGCACTTTGAATTATTATTACTTACCACTAAGATAAATCCACGGTTTTTTTACTTATTAATTGTTTACATATTTCATCGGTCACTTCGGTTGTTGAATAATTCCCGCCTATGTCAGGTGTCTTATAACCAGTTCTTGTGGCATCTTCAATGGCCGATAGCACAGTATCACCTAATTCTTTTTCACCAAAGTGATCCAGCATTAGCTTTGCTGTCCAAATTTGGCCAACCGGATTCGCTATGTTCTTGCCCACTATATCTGGGGCAGATCCGTGAACCGGCTCAAACATAGAAGGGTATTTACCAGGAACATTAATGTTTGCAGAAGGGGCTATACCAATACTGCCCATAATAGCCCCTCCTATATCTGTTAATATGTCGCCAAACAAATTACTTCCTACAATAACATCAAAATCAAAAGGTCTTGTAACAAATAAAGCTGCTAATGCATCAATGTGCCATTTCTTTGTTTCTATGTTCTCATATTCGTCTTTGATATCTGAAAAAACTTCATCCCAGAATGGCATTGTATGGATAATCCCGTTTGATTTTGTAGCACTAGTAACATGACCTTTACGAGTCTTTGCCAATTCAAATGCATAGTGCATTACATTTTCAGTACCTTTACGGGTGAAAATTGAATTTTGGATTGCAATCTGGTCTTCACCTTTATGTATTAGACCACCTACCTCGCTGTATTCACCTTCACTATTTTCTCTAACCACTACAAAATTAAAATTATTCGGATTAACAAGAGGCGATTTTAAACCTTCAAAGTATTTAGCTGGTCTTACATTTATAGATTGTTCAAATTCTCTTCTTATTTTTAAGAGTAATCCCCAAAGCGAAATATGATCCGGAACTAAACTTGGATCACCAACAGCACCAAGAAAAATGGCATCAAACTCCTTCAATTGTTCTATCCCATCTTCAGGCATCATCATCCCGTGTTCAACATAATAATCAGATCCCCATGGAAAATCTGTATAGTTAAATTTAATGTTTCCATGAATGTCCGCTGCTGTGTCTAAAACGCGTAAAGCTTCGGGAACTACTTCTTTTCCTATTCCATCCCCTGGTATTACTGCAATATTCCATTCCTTCATGTGAAAACCTCCATATAGAATTAAAATAACTTCGTATTGTTATCGGGTAGACAATTGGAGAAATTATTCCTCCTTATCCTTTTTATAGTCCAATGCTAACTCCAGGGTTCTTCGATTTTTTTAATTTATTTCTCTTATAAATTTCAGTTATAATATAACCCCCCTACATATTATATTCTATAGTATTGTCAGAAAAATTAAAGTAAAAAGTTTATTTATCTCTAATTAATGTTAAGTAAAATGTAGAATAAGGCGCTTCAAGGGCAACGGTAGTCAAACAGCCTTGGTTAAAAAATGTTCATTACCTCTCAAAACTTTCAAAAAGTCGGATCGCTCTCATCTATTTATACATTTCTCCCGAATTTTTTACTTGAATCTGGTGACACATGTACGACTAGCTAGCAGCTTTTTACATTTAAAAACCCTCGAATATCATCTGACTGCTTAGTTAATTTATAAAAATTAAAAGCCCTCCACTCTAGTGAAGAGACTTTCGCATTATCACGGTATTAATATGAACTTGAAATCTCCAAGTGTTCCGTCTATAAATTGCCGACAGACAAGTATTTTGTTTCCAAGTATGGTTCAATTCCTTCTATCCCACCCTCACGACCGAGCCCACTTTCTTTCATTCCACCAAATGGAGCATGTGCTGCGGAAGGTCCACCGTCATTCCAGCCAATGATACCAAAGTCCAGATGATCGTGCAGATACATACCAGTCTTATAGTTATTCGTAAAGAAATATGCAGCAAGTCCGAACGGTGTACTATTTGCAATTTCAACAGCTTCTTCAATTTCTTTAAAGCTGGTAATTGGGGCAACTGGACCAAATGTTTCTTCATGCATAATGTCCATGGTCGAATTGACATTCTTCAATACCGTTGGATGCACGAAATAATATCCCTTTTCCTCATCAGTATCGTATTTGTTCCCAGTCAATACTTGAGCTCCCTTTTCGATAGCATCATTTACTTGAGACACAATTTTTTCATAACCCTTTTTATTAATGATTGGTCCAACATTCGTTCCTTCTTCCAGGCCATTTCCTACCTTTAACTTTTGAACTTCTTTTGCCAGTTTATCCGCGAACACATCTAATACACTCTCATGCACAATGATGCGATTTGCGCAGACACAGGTTTGTCCAGCGTTTCTGAACTTTGAACCAATTGTTTGTGTAACAGCAAAATCGAGATCGGCATCTTCAGCTACGATTAGTGGTGCGTGTCCTCCCAGTTCCATGGTGACGTGCTTAACAGTATCAGCACTATTTTTAATTAGCTGCTTACCAACAGGAGTAGAGCCAGTAAAGGTGATCTTTCTGATGAACTCACTACTTGTAAATATATCACCAACTACGCTACCTCTTCCATTTACATATTGGATGGCATCAGTAGGAATACCAGCCTCATGAGCGAGTTCAATCAATCGGATCGTTGTTAAAGGTGTCTCCACAGCCGGTTTAACAATAAACGTGCATCCTGCCGCTAAAGCAGGTGCAGCTTTCCTGGTCATCATGGCTGCCGGGAAATTCCATGGTGTTATAGCTGCTACAAGTCCGATTGGTTGTTTGCTGACTGTAATTCTTTTAGATTCACTGGCAGCAGGAATTGTACGTCCATAGATTCTTTTTGCTTCTTCCGCATACCAATCAATATAGCTTGTTGCATAGTCAACTTCACCCAAAGATTCAGCTAGTGGCTTACCATTTTCCAAGGTCATTGTTTTTGCTAGTGATTCCTTATTTTCTTGTACTTTTTGTGACCAGCTTCGTAATAACTTTGAGCGTTCATGTGCATTAACAGCTGCCCACTTTTTAAAAGCAAGATGTCCTTTTTTAATCGCCTGTTTAATTTCACCTTCTGTATGAGCTGTGACTTCTTCAATTAATTCACCTGTTGCAGGGTTATATACATTAAACATAGTAGCCATTTACATTACACTCCTTTTTACTCTTTAGAGAATATACACTGGACCTTACTTAATCAAAAGCTCTTTCTAGAATTTTAAATCCTTTTGATAACTCGTCATCGTTAATGACTAATGGTGCTAAGAAACGAATAACATTCCCTTTTAGTCCTGCAGAAAGTAATAATAAACCATTTTCATTTGCATATTTAATAATTTTTGCTGTTTTATCTTTATTTGGTGATTTGTCTGAACGGCTTGTAACCAACTCAACTGCTACCATAGATCCCAAGCGACGGATTTCACCCATGTATTCATGCTTGATTGCAAGTTCATTTAACTTCATCTCTATTTTTTGACCCAGAGTTTCTGACTTTTCCAGTAGATTTTCTTCGTCTATTATCTCTAATACCGCTAAGGCAGCAGCACAAGCCACTGGATTACCTGCAAATGTTCCACCTAATTCTCCAGGTCCTGCAGCATTTAGTATTTCCTTCCTGCCAACAACCGCACTTAACGGAAATCCGGCAGCTAATGATTTGGATACTGTTAATAAATCAGGAACCACATCAAAATGTTCCATAGCAAATAACTTGCCTGTTCGCCCAATTCCAGTTTGTATTTCATCTGCTACAAAAACTATTCCATGCTCTTTGCAAAAAGCATCCACAAATTGAACAAATCTTTTTGGTGGTATAATAAACCCACCTTCGCCCTGTACTGGTTCCATTACCACGCACGCTACCGTTTCCGGTGCAACTGTAGATAGGAAAAATTCTTTGAACTCTTCTATAACCTGATCAACATAAGTTTCTTCTGACATATTGGTTGGTCGGTGATATAAATATGGAAATGGCGCCTGGTAAACTTCAGGAGAAAATGGACCAAATCCAAACTTATACGGCTTGACCTTGCTTGTCATACCCATTGTCATATTCGTTCTTCCGTGAAATCCACGAGTAAAAGAAACAACTGCCTGTCTGCCTGTATAGCGACGTGAAACTTTAACTGCATTCTCCACGGCTTCTGCCCCTGAATTAAATAAAATTGCCTGTTTAGCAAAAGTACCAGGTGTTATCTCGCATAACTTTTCCGCTAGATTGATATAACCCTCATACATCATTACGTTAAAGCCAGGATGTATGAACTTTTCAACCTGCTTAGTTACAGCTTCCGTAACTTTAGGATGACTATGCCCGACGTTCAAAGTTCCGATTGCGCCAGCAAAATCTATCCATTCATTCTTGTTCATATCTGTAACTGTTGCCCCAGATGCATCGTGAGCAATATTTAAGTTCCCATTACTTACTCCTCTAGGTACAAACTCTTCTCGTTTTTTCTGCAAATCCTGTGTTGATATATAAGATGTTGTCAACTTACCCATCTCCTTTAGTTTAAATAATATATAGATAAGTATGACAATTATCTGGTACAATGAAAAGTACCAGATAGAGATTATATTAGGTACCAGATTGGGGTGAAATATATGGATTTCCTATTTTCCGATATAGATAGTGAAAGCAATTATAAATATCAACAAATTTATAGAGAAATTAAAGGGAAAATATTAGATAGAAAAATAAAGCCTGACGTAAAGTTACCTTCAAAGAGGAAACTCGCAAATCAATTAAAGGTAAGTACTAATACGATTACAAACGCATATGAGCAGCTTCTCGCAGAAGGATACATTTACACTGTAGAAAGAAGTGGGTATTACGTAGAATCAATTACGCAGTTTCAACAAGGAGAAACCATTCAAAACAAATTACCACGCGATTTAGAAGAACAGCCAATCGATAACAAGGGATGGATATCTCTATCTCATATGACTTCGGATATCTCCATTTTCCCTTTCAAAGAATGGATCAAATGTGAACAGAAAGCTATTACTAATCACAAAGAGGCACTCTCAGAAATCAGTCACCCACAGGGCCCCTTCCTGTTAAGGAGTACCATCTCCCGTATGGTCTCACTATCACGTGGAGTTAGGTGTGAACCAGAACAAATTGTCATTGGGGCAGGTACACAGTTATTAATAAAACAATTAATGGAAATACAAAAAAATAAACCCATTGTCGCGATGGAAGATCCAGGTTACTCCCGTTTTTATACACTATTAAAGAACATGGGGTTTGACGTCCGATCTATTAATTTGGATGAAAAGGGCATTCGAATGGAGGAAATCGAATCAGCGGGAGTCAACTATTTATTTGTCACACCGTCTCATCAATTTCCTACGGGCAAAATTATGCCGATTTCAAGACGCATCCAATTGCTTAACTGGTCTGCCCAGGATAGAGACCGGTACATAATAGAAGATGATTATGATAGTGAATTCAAGTATGAAACAGATAATATACCATCTTTACAGAGTTTAGACAGAAATCAGCGCGTGATATATACGGGGACTTTTTCAAAAACCATGTTACCGGGGTTACGTGTGAGTTATATGGTGTTGCCACCTGATATTTTAAGAGAGTACCGACAACGCCATGCTGATTTAATGCAGCATAGTAATTCATTAGCTTTATTTACGTTATATTATTTCATCGAGACAGGAGAATATGAAAGACATATAAAAAGGATGAACCTGCATTATGAAGTTAAAAGAAAAGAACTAATCAAACAACTGCAACTTCGCTTTAAAGACAATATAAAAATCCATGATGTACCTGCCGGGTTACATTTTCTAGCTCAATTTAAAACAACTAAAGACTATGAAACAATTGAACAAGATGCAAAAAAAATGAAGCTTGAAATTTATTCGATGAAGCGTTTTACGTTAGCAGGTAATTATAAAACCACAGGAAAAATTGACTTGGTTATAGGTTTCGCAACTATAAAAAAAGAACAGATACCTGAAGCAGTAGATAAATTGTACACCATTCTTAATGAAACCATTTAATTAAATAAGGAGGAAATCTTATGCAGGATGAATACAATTTTTTGCAAATGGAATTGGAAGGAGTACTTAATGCATCCAATGATAACATCGTAATTACAGATGGAACCGGGAGGGTATTAAAGGTTAGCGCTAACTGTGCTAGCATCTACGGAAAAGATAAATCATATCTAGTAGGAAAAACTGTATATCGGTTAGAAGAGGAGGAAATCTTTTCTCCCTCCGTTACAGGCATTGTCATAAAAGAAAAGAAAGAAATTCAGGTAATGCAAAAAACAACAAATGGTAAAGTTGTTATGGCAACAGGCATTCCACTCCTCGACCAGGAAAACAGAATACAACGAGTGATAAGTTTTTCACACGATTTAACAGAAATCCAAAATCTAAAAGAAGATTACAATGAACTGCAAAAGAAAATGAGTCAATATAAATCCGAAATTGAAGAATTAAAAGAAAAAGATACAGGCATTGGAACTATTGTAATTAAAGATGAAAAGATGCGAAAAATTAGTGAGACGGTTCAACGAGTAGCAGCATCTGATGCAACAGTTGTACTACTAGGTGAATCAGGAGTAGGAAAAACTCTATTTGCCCGTATGCTGCACAATAACAGTGATCGGAAAGAAGGAGCTTTCAGGGAAATAAATTGCAGTGCCATACCTTCTAGTTTGTTTGAATCCGAAATGTTTGGTTATGAAGCCGGTTCATTTACTGGTGCAAACAACAAAGGTAAAAAGGGAATAATAGAACTTGCACATAAAGGAACTTTGTTTCTTGATGAAATCGCTGAGCTACCTATCGATATTCAAGTTAAACTATTAAAAGTGCTCCAGGATAAAACACTTACAAGAGTTGGAGGTACTGAGCAAATAGAAGTTGACTTTCGTTTAGTAGTAGCAACAAATAAAGACCTGAAGGAAATGATGATAAAGGGAAAATTCCGGGAAGATTTATTTTATCGTCTAAGTGTTATTCCTGTGACAATACCTCCTTTAAGAGAGCGGATAGATGATATATATATGTTTATTCACCATTATTCGATGAAGTTTAACAAGAAATATAAAACTGAAAAGACTTTTCATACCAGTACAATAGATTCTTTGTTGCAATATGAGTGGCCGGGAAATGTACGGGAACTTGAAAACCTGATTGAGCGTTTAATTCTTACCAGCGATACAAACGTGATTCACCCAGAAATTCTCCCATTCATAAATAATGACGAAAAATTAATTTACGACCAAATAAACTGGTCAATGGAAACATTTGAAAATCAGGGACAAACTCTCCAGGATGCTTTACATGATGTAGAAAAACGATGGCTTAAACGGGCTTACCGACAATTTAAGACAACATATGAAATGGGTAAATACCTTGGTTTAAGCCAAGCAACTGTTGTGAGAAGGTTAAAAAAATACAACATCAATTCAAAATGATTCAATGATTCATTTTGAATTAGAAAGAACCCTGTTTAATTCATTTTTGAATTAAAGCTAATCCAGAAATCCTGATGAGACAGGTATCTCATAGTTGGCATGAGACTTGCATTGTATTTAATGAACACATCTAATGGGGGGACAATTTATGTATAAACCTAAAGATTCATCAAAATCACCACGTTTTTGCGGTCCACGAACATTCATGAGATTAGAACACCTTGAAACTGTAGAGAATATAGATTTTGCAGTTATTGGAGTTCCTTTTGACACCGCTGCTTCAAATCGAACCGGGCAAAGAAACGGACCACAACATGTACGAAACTTTTCTGTATTACTTCGTCCGTACAATCCCGATCAAAATATTAATATATTTGATTACTGTTCAGGTGTTGACTATGGAGATGTTGATATCATTCCGGGAAATATACATCGGACATATGAAGCAATCGAAAATCAACTTACTCCGATCTTAGAAAATGATATAACCCCGGTTTTAATTGGCGGCGATCATTCTATCACCCTAGGTCATCTAAGAGCATTCGCAAAAAAATATGGACCTGTCGCACTGGTCCACTTTGATGCACATGGTGATACCTGGGATAATTATTTCGGAGAAAAGTATATGCATGGTACACCTTTCAGACGAGCAGTAGAAGAAGGATTAATTGATGTAGAACATTCTATTCAGGTTGGTATGCGCGGTCCATTGTATGGCCCTGAAGACATTGAAGATGCCAGAGATCTCGGTTTTGAAGTTATTACAATGAAAGAAGTACGAAAAATCGGTTATGAAACTGTTATGAACCGAATTCACGACAGGGTGAAGGATCGTCAGGTATTTGTTTCCTACGATATTGACTTTCTCGATCCTGCTTATGCACCCGGAACAGGCACACCTGAAGTAGGTGGACCGACAAGTTATGAAGCATTGGAGTATGTAAGAGGATTAGATGGATTGAATCTAGTTGGTTTTGATTTAGTTGAAGTCTTGCCTGCTTATGATAATAGTGGAGAAATCACAGCAGTTGCTGCCTCTTCCATTATCTTTGAAATGATTACACTCGTAGCATTGAAAAAACGCCGTGCAGAAGAAGAAAGTACAG
Source organism: Virgibacillus sp. DJP39 (assembly GCF_049310925.1). NCBI lineage: Bacteria > Bacillati > Bacillota > Bacilli > Caryophanales > Bacillaceae > Virgibacillus > Virgibacillus sp. DJP39. Next base: position 10,905 of record NZ_JBMERP010000034.1, read on the forward strand.
AAAAAAGTAAGAGTATAGCAGCTAGGGAGTGACGTAATGGTAAACGAACAACTTTTTATAAACGGTGTTTGGGTTGAAGGTAAAGGACAAATCAGGGAAATTATTAATCCGGCAGATGGAAACATTCTGACAGAAATATATGAAGCAACAGAAAATCAAACTAAACAGGCTGTGGAAGCGGCTAGATACGCATTTGATAAGACCGATTGGTCCTTTAACAAAGATATGAGAGTTAAGGTTTTACTGCAGATTGCTAATTTACTAGAAAGTAATGCTGATGAAATATCTGAAATTGAAACAAATAATACAGGAAAACCAATCAGAGAATCCGAAATGGATATACAAGATTCAGTCGCATGTCTCCGCTATTATGCCGAACTGGTTAAATCGGAATCTCCATTGCAAATTGAAATGAATGATGGATCTCTTAGTCACGTTATTTCTGAACCAATTGGAGTTTGCTCACTTATTGTGCCATGGAATTTCCCTCTCCTTCTTGGAATGTGGAAAATTGCTCCGGCGCTTGCAGCGGGGAATACAATTGTTTTTAAACCCTCAGAACTGACTCCTTTATCACTTATTCTTTTTACCGAATTACTTACTGATGCTGGAGTTCCCGAAGGAGTATTTAACCTTGTGTTGGGTGATGGGGTCACTGCAGGATCAGCGATGACTACCGATTCGGATGTTGATAAAGTTTCATTTACGGGTGGTGTTGAAACAGGAAGAAAAATCAATGAGATCTGTGCAAAGACATTCAAGCGAGTTTCCTTGGAACTTGGAGGTAAATCTCCAATGGTCGTATTGGACGATGCCGATGTTGACAAAGCGGTGGAATGGATCTTATTCGGAGGGTTTTTTAATCAAGGTGAAGTTTGTGTGGCCTCTTCAAGAATACTCATTCATGAGTCGATTTATAACACAGTGATTAACGAATTATGTAAGAAAATGAAATCAATAAACATTGGATCTCCAGTGGAGAAAACTACAGAAATGGGTCCAATCATTAGTGAGGAACACCTAAATAAAATTCTTAACTATTTAACTATTGGTGTTAATGAAGGCGCCTGTTTAACAGGTGGGAAAAGAATAAATAGAGATGGATATTATATCGAACCAGCAATATTCACTAATGTAAAACAACATATGCAAATTGTGCAGGAAGAAATATTTGGTCCAGTCATTACCATACAATCGTTTAAAAATGATGAAGAAGCAATTCAGCTTGCAAACGGAACCAAGTTTGGTTTAGCTGCCGGTATTATCAGCAAAAATGTTGCACGCGCAAATGATATCGCTTCCAGAATAAAAGCAGGCACAATTTGGATCAATAATTATCACATACCATACGTTGAAGCTCCTTGGGGTGGATACAAGCAAAGTGGTATCGGTAGAGAACTGGGACCGCATGGATTGGCAGCATTCACGGAGGTTAAGCATGTAAATAGATATAATACACTTGAATCACTTGATTGGTACAAACTTGACTAGAAATTGAAGAAATTGTGGCAGTATTACTTATTTTATGCCAAGAAATGCACCTAGAACTGCAAAATGATTAAAAATAAATTCATTGATAATAGAGAGGGGAAAAATTATGTCTCAATCTAAACGTCTTCTAGGTAACGATAGTATTCGTCCGCTTGCTCAACACGAAAGAAAGGTTAGCATGTTTGGTATCTTTGCTATCTGGATAGCAGCTAATTTTGTTATAACAACAATTTTAACAGGTATGTTATTCATACCGAATATTACATTTAAAGAAGCTATTATTGTAAGTCTTGTCGGTTCTGCAATTGGCGCCATTCCTTTATCACTTATGGGAAGAATAGGTAGCCGGACAGGACTTCCAACTATGGTAATAAGCAGAGGTTCCTTTGGTCAAAAAGGTGCCATACTACCTGCTATTGCTAACACAATCGTATTAGTCGGATGGAGCTGGATTCAGGCATATATGGCTGGGTTAAGCTTAGATTATGCTATGAACTATATTTTTGGTTATTCAAATATTAACCTATTTACTATATTGACACAGGTTCTGGTAGTTGCAGTAACGATTTACGGAATCCGCGGAATTGAAACTACGCAAAAGTTCATTTCGGTTGCGATGCTCGTACTTTCATTCGTTATATTCTATCAGCTTTTCACAGTTTACAAGGTTACCGATTTACTTACGATGCAAATCGCTGAAAATCCTGCAATCACTGCAATTATTGCCTTTGACATAGTAATTGCAACAGCATTTTCATGGATGTCTTCTGTAGCAGATTACAACCGGAGTGCTAAAGGAGAAAAAGGTGCAATGGTAGCAACTTATTTCGGCTATGTTATTGCGTCGACAATTGCTTTAGGACTAGGAGCTGCAGTTGGTGGCTATAGTATTATTCAGGGAATGGAACAAACCTATGATCCAACAGTTCTTCTTGCTCAACATGGATTTGGATTAATTGCTTCAATTGTTGTATTATTTTCTGTTTTATCAACCAATGCTATGGCATTATATAGTGCCAATATGTCATTACTAAGTGTCATACCAGCAAAAAGTTTTTGGAAGCCTGCACTTATGCTAGGAATTATCACAATAATTGGTGCATTATTTAAAGACGTGTTAATGGCTAACTTCTTTGATTTTGTTCTTCTGATCGCGACGCTTTACATTCCAATTTTCGCGATTATTCTAATAGATTTTTATATATTGAAAAAAGGTAACTATGAAGAAGAAGAAATAGTTTCCAACACTACTGGCTTATATCAGTACACAAAAGGATTTAATATTTATGCTTATGTATCTTATATAGGTGGGGCACTATTCGCTCTAATTTTCACTTATATTACACCACTGGCAATAGGTTCAAGTATTTTAACCTTTGTCATTTCAGGTAGTTTATATTGGATACTCATGACAGTATTTAATTCTAACAAACAAGTTTTACCTTCTTCTAATAAAGAGAATATCGGGTGATTTCATGAATAAATTGATGGGTATAATACAAGCTTCCTTCGCGTACGGGGAAGTTGAACAAAATTTAAAAAGAATAGAACAGGAAATTGTTAAGTTAAAAACTACTAAACCAGACTTGGCAATTATTGTCTTACCTGAACTGGCTGTTCACGGGTACGGCATACAGCAATCGTACAAAACGATTGCTGAGCACGCTGAAGGAGATCACTTTGATTTCCTGTCTAATTTGGCAAAAAAATATAATCTTTATATTGTATATGGATTTGCTGAGACGGCTAATTCTGAAACCCAAGTGTTTAATTCAGCAAATTTAATTTCACCAAATGGCAAAAGACTATTCACGCATAGAAAAATTCAATTAACCGAGGGTGAGCGTGTTCTTTTCCAACCTGGGAATGAATTAGGGGTTGTATCAACCGAGCTTGGCCGTGTTGGGATGCTAATCTGTTGGGATCTAGCTTTTCCAGATGTGACTTCAGAACTGGCAAAAGAAAAGCCAACATTGCTTCTAGCACCAAGTGCCTGGGAAAACCCTTATTCAGAACCTTTTCATAAATTTGCAGCTGCCCGTGCGTTAGATTATACAATGTTTGTGGCAGCAGTAAATCATGTTGGTACTTCGGGTGATTTAGAATTTTTTGGTCAATCCGCCGTTTACTCGCCAGATGGTAGTACCTTACATCAATTACCAGATCAAGATGTTTCATCGGAAATAATTAAGTGGGACGACTCTTTTCGAATCCAGTGTGAGGCTGAATTTTATACGATGAATAAGGAAAGAAAAAAGAATCCTCCTCTCTCCCGTCGTTCTATGAAATACAATAACTAAACAGGGGGTACATGGAATGTGTAATTTCGTTCACCAACACCAACAAAAACCAAGTAAAAGCCACTGGGGTCCAGAAGACGAAATCGGACGTCTTAATCTCATTACAAATGAAACAAAAGAAAAAGTTTTGCAATCTGTTGATTTAACAAAGACATTTGATTTGTCTCTTACTTATTTTGAGGGGATGCCAGCCTGGTCAGATTCAGACGATCCACCTTTTCAACTTAGAATGACACACGCTCCATCAGGGAGTAAAGAAACAACCAGCTATTCTGATGATGCACTCACAATGAATACCCATTGTGGAACACATATTGATGCGCTTAATCACTTCGGCTACGATGGCAGTATCTGGAATGAATTCCACGTTAAAGAGCATTTGGGAGATAGGCATTGGAATAAATGCGGTCCTGAAAATTATCCTATTATCGTAGCTCGTGCGTTAATGCTTGATGTCGCAACTGCAAAAGGTGTTGATATGCTTCCTGAGTCATATGGAATTGGTAAGTCAGACTTGCAGGAGACAATGGATATACAAGGGGTCACAGTTGAAAAAGGTGATATTATTTTGATCCGGACTGGTAGAATGGCAGAGTGGCCAGACCGCGAAAAGTATTTAACCAATTCTCCGGGGCTGAATCTGGAAGGGGCAGAGTTTCTTGCAGGACTAGGTGCGATGATTATCGGCTCAGACAACATTGCACTTGAACAAGAGCCTTCAGTTGAAATAGATAATTATTTTCCTGTGCATACGTATTTGCTTGCAGAGGTTGGCATTCCTATTTTAGAACTTGTCTGGCTTGAAGAACTTGCAAAAGAAAAAATTTATAAAGTTGGATTTGTAGGAAAAGCAATGCCTATTGAGGGTGCAACTGGAGCACCAATCCAACCAATTGTTTTCCCTATTAAATAATAAGGGTTCAGAAGAATAACGAAAACTGGTGCTGCTCACTTGAGAAAGCACCAGTTTTATTTTATTTCAAATTCTTTACGTTTACTGGTTGGCGGTATCTTTAACTGTTCTCTATATTTCGCTACTGTCCTTCGTGAAATAGTTATACCTTTTGTTGTTTTAAAGTAATCCGCTATTTTTTGATCGGAGGCAGGTTTAAACTTATTTTCTTGTCTAACGAAATCTTCTAAAAGTAATTTCACCTTTGTCTGTGACGTTGAATCACCGTCTTTTGTACGTAACTTTGATGTGAAAAATATACGGAATTCAAAAGATCCATTGGGCGTTTGGATCACTTTGTTTGCTGTTGCTCGACTTACAGTAGACTCATGCATGTTAATTTCCTTAGCGATTTCCTTCAGTGTCAGTGGCTTAAGTTCAGAAAAACCACATAGGAAGAACCCTTGCTGCTTTTGCAGGATTGCATGAGTAATCTTTAGGATTGTTTGTTTCCGCTGTTCAATACTGTTTACTAGCCATTGATAATTCCGGAATTTATCTTGTACATATTTACCTAATTCATCTTTATTATTTAATTTGTTGCTGTACTGGTTGTTAAAATGTACCTCGGGCAGATAGCCATCGTTCATATATACAACAAACTTGCCTTCAATGTTGTCCACTATTACGTCAGGATTTAAATACTCCGTTGACTCACTGGATAGTAATGAACAAGGTTTTGGGTTGAGAGTTTTAATCAAATCATAGGCAGTTTTTATTTCCTCTAAAGTTATCCCAAGAGTCTTAGCAATAACATGCCACTTCTTATTTGCTAGTAAGTCTAAATGATCTCTAACAACATGCTCTGCTACTTGTTCATCGGGATAATAATATTTTATTTGCAGTAATAGACATTCTCTTAGGTCTCTTGCACCTAATCCAACTGGATCCATTTGTTGAAGTATTGAAATGCTCCTTGTAACCTCTACGACTGTCAGTTCTAAATAGGAGGCTATTTCTGCATCACTTAAGGGTAAATACCCGTGTTCATCCAAACTATAAATTAAATATTGGAGAACGCTTTTCTCATGTTCTTTAATATCCAGCCACTTCGTCTGCTCAACTAAATCACTGCGCATACACTTCTCATCACTGGAAATAAAATCAAAAGGGTCTACTGAAGAGGAAGTTCCTGATTTTCGACCATCAATAAATTCCCCTTTGTCGGATGCTTCCTTTTTATCCTCTAGTTCTATTAAAGGGTTTTCTAATTGTTGTTCCTGGATAAACTGGTACAATTCATAAGTGGAATATTGCAGCAATGCTATTGCTTGCTTTAACTCAGTAGTCATCACAAGATCAAGTGTTTGTCTCTGTTGAAGTACAATTTCCATTAGATTTCCCCCTACAAAAACTTGGCTTATGTCAAAAGTCTTAGTTGCACTTATGCAGAAAGAAAGCCTTTTCTTTCTTTACTGCTAAAAATTACGTATCCGCTTTCATTTATTATAGAATAATTATATGAAATTATCGAGGGAATGAACAAAATTTTTAAAATAATCTTTTAATAATTATAAAGATAGTACACTACTTGCCAACACTTTTTCTGCTTCTGATTTTTCGTTTGCTTAACCTGTTGGAGAAATAATTACACCTATAAAAAGGATCACTAATGCTACTGCGGCATAAGCTAAATGTTTTTTCATTTTACCATTCCTTCGCACCCCCGAAACTAATGATAAACCTAAAAAAGTTCCAAGACCGAAAAATCCTATTAAGCTTAAAAATGCTCCCATATATATTCCTCCTTGTTTTGAGTAATAGACTTTACCATTCATCCATAATAGTTATAATTATATCATTATAGTAAAAAGTGTTAAGAAAAGAATCTAGTAGACATCTAAACAATAAAAGCTATCCCAATTAAGGAATAGCTATTTTTAAATCTTTTTTATCGGTAATTAACATATGGCTACCGGTGAATGGGAAATCATTATTTTTTCCTAACATGTTAAAGTCCGAGCTCACAGCTACAGCCTTAAAAACGCTCTTACACTCCTCTTCCTTTCCTCCTCTTAGCCATCACATATTCCACCGCGCCGGTCCCCACGAACACACCACTTAAAATCAATATAAAGCCAAGCACATGATTCATCGTAATGATTTCATTTAAAAATATGGATGCTCCAATTATCGCAAAAAGGGTATTTAAATTAATAAAAATTGCTGCCTCTGCTGGTCCAACTTTTGTGATGGCATAGTTATACGTCATATGACCAAACGCTGATGCCAAAACTGCACTGAATAAAAAGACAGCTCCAAGCTTCCAATCAAATAAGTAAGTGATTTCCTGGATTCCTGATCCAAAAGCCTGACTGAACAAAAAGATAAAAGCCGCTCCAATTACAAGCATGTAGCCTGTTGCCAGCCGGGGATCAAAAGTCGGTTTCAGCTTACTGATTAATACAAAACTAAACCCTTGCACCACAACGCCGATAAATATGATAAGGTCTCCTAATGAGACGGCAGCCAGCCCGTCAGCACCAGTCAAGGTTGTTACAACAACACCGATAAATCCTAAAACGAATCCACCAACTCTTATCCATGTTACATTCTGGCGCAATATAACCACAGCCATCATCATGGTAACGAGTGGCATCATCCCTAAGATTAATGCGGCATTTATACCGGTTGTCATATTAATCCCAACTGCAACAAGCGAGTGGTGAAAAATGACATTAAAAACTGCTATGTAAAAAATAATGAGCCACTCGTGCTTGAGTGGTAGCCTGAAAATCCCCATTACCCGACAAATTACCAGTACAACAATACCTGCTGTCATGATGCGAAAAGCCGTCAGCAACAATGGGTCAACTGCCTCAACCAGCACCTTTAACGCTGATACATTTAAGCCCCACATTAACATTACCAATAATAAAAGAAAATAAATCCTAACCATAAAGCAATTCACCCAGTTTCTTAATTGATTCTTTCACTTTACAGTAATCTCAGAATACTGTCACCACTATAAACTTAACCTAGTAAATATGGATATCGTTTTTGAATGACCCATGTTCGCTTGAGCCTGCTATCCAGTTTAACTTCCTGCAATTATAAGCTGTAAATAAATTTTTTAAGTTCTGTTTTGTGAACCAATAAAGTCTAAATTCATGGTAGAATAGTCGTAGATAATTTGTCGAAGTATATTAAAGAATAGAAAGGAATAAACCATGAAGATTAAAATTCCCCTAGCTATATTAACACTCTTACTACTTATACTTGCAGGTTGTAATAAAGATACAGACACTCAGAAACCAGCACAGGATGCTGGTTCGAATGAAATCGCTGTAGAAGTGAAAGAGGTCCCTGAGATAGAGGTAGTTCCGAAGTCTCCTACAACCGGCTTGCCTGTTCGTAAGGATGATGCAGAAATGAATAGTTTTGCCGTAATGGTTGAAAACTCTCCGAAAGCCCGCCCTCATACTGGGTTGGTAGATGCAGACGTAGTTTACGAGATGGAAGTTGAAGGTAATGTCACCCGCTTTCTTGCTATTTTTAATGATCATATACCTGAAAAGGTTGGACCAGTTCGAAGCTCAAGGCATTATTATTTACCAATTGCTGAGTCCTGGAATGTCCCATATATTCACTTCGGGGGTTCTCCACAGGCATATGCCAGATTAGGTAACTTATCCGTACCTACCATTGATGGCATCTATCAGGCTAAATATTTCGAAAGAGATAACAGTAGATATGCACCTCATAATGCTTACTTATATACGAGTAGACTGAGCAATTTTGAGCAGGAACTCATGAACGACAAATTTGAATTCGATGAAAATGCCAGTTATGAAAATTCCTCAACTTCAACTGCTGTAAATATCACTTATAATAATTTTACTCGGTTAACTCATCAGTATGATTCGGAGTCTAATCTGTATAATCGTTATTTAGAGGGCAAACCTCATTACGATAGAGAAACCGGAGAACAAATCAAAGCAAACAATGTAATCGTTATGTATGCTGGTCATCACGCAATTCCGGGAGATAAAGCGGGTAGAATAGATGTAACTTTAACTGGTGAAGGAGAAGCAGAATTTTTCTTAGATGGTCAGGTTGTAAAGGGTAAATGGAAAAATGAAGAGAATAATCTCCGTTTTTATGTCGGTAATGACATTATCTCCCTTAACCCAGGGAAAACTTGGATTCAAGTAGTCAATGTAAATAAAAAAAGTAATGTTACGTATTAGAAAGACAAGCAGCTTTTGCTTGTCTTTTTTGACAGTGAAGAAAGTATGAACCCTTTCTTACTGATACGTGCAACTAAGTGGCCATAAAGGCTTTGCGATAGACCGAGTTTTCTATACGGACTATACTTTACAACTCAACCTCTCTCCCCATTCCTTCTCTTCTTGCTTTTTCCAAAATATACTGACCGACCACTATATCTATTACAGCAAGCCCTACTGATTTAAACACTGTAATTTCGGAATCAGTAGACCGACCCTTCTGTGAACCGTTTATAATTCTCCCTAGTTCAACAATACTTTCAGAAGAAAATCCTTCTTTGATCGGATTCATTAAATCACCAGTTTCTTCGAGCGCAGCATCTATTGACTCGACAACTAATCGATCCGCAGAAATTACCGAACTTGATGGAATTTCCTGCATGTTGGGGCGAAATGATCCTACCGCGTTCAGATGGGCGCCCTGCTTCATGTTTGTGGAAAACACAGGTTCAGAAGCATTAGTTGCAGTTGCGATAATATCCGACTGCACAATCACCTCATTGGCATTCGAGACCACTTTAGTTGGTATATCGTAAATTTCCTCAATAAAAGAAGCAAACTCCTTCGCTTTACTTTGAGTTCGGTTATACAGCAGTACTTCTTCCACTTCCCTTACCACAGTTATTGCTGCAATCAGCCCTTTTGCTTGTTCGCCAGTGCCAATGATACCCAGTGTTCTAGCGTTTTCCCTTGATAGATATTTCGTTGCAACACCCGACAACGCTCCTGTTCGCATCCGTGTTATATAAGAACCTTCTAACATTGCCTGGGGTTCACCTGTTTCAATATCAGATAGCAAGACAAGACCGTTTATTATCTTTTTATTTATTGATTTATTTCGGGGAATTACGTTAACAACTTTCACACCCAGACTTTTAAGATTTTCTGCAATGGAAGGCATATATAATGCTGTATTTTCTCCATTTCCAAAAGGCAGGGATGTACGAATTGGAGTCTGTGTCTCTTCATTTGAAAAAGCTACCAGCGCTGTTTCAACATGACTTAAAACCTCGCGCATATCAACCAATCTCTCTTGTTCTTTTTTACTGATAACTAGCACTGATTTTCCCTCCTAATGTCTTTGAACTACCAATATAACAACATTTGACACTCCCACAGCTAAAGCAATGGGATTCTAAAGTGCTATTGCGTTTCCAATTCATTTCTGCTTAAACTAGCCTTTAGTTCGGAGGTGTGTCATCACCTCATCCTGCTTCGTTCCATACACCTTCGGTGTACATGTACCTAACAGGCGGTGTTGCTGTGACCACAACACTAGGTTTAGGATGCTTTCTTTTGATTTTTCTTTTTCGAAAGTCCTGATATAGCTTTTGCTATGTTAATAGCTGCATTTAAGTCAGCATGTGTTTGATATCCACACTTTTTACAATGGAACTTCGATCCATTTCGGTTGTTTTTGGCAGTATGTCCACATTTACATGTTTGAGATGTGTAGTTTGGTACGACATATTCCACTTCTATTCCGACCATCTCAGCTTTGTATTGGATAAACTGTTGCAATTGAAAGTGAGACCAACGATGCAGGCTTCGACCTGCTTCTTTTTTTGATTTTGCAGTATTTCTAATTCCAGTCAAATCTTCCATTCGTATTAAGCGAACACCGTTCGCCAATGCAAATTCTACAATTTTCCTGCTAATTTTGTGATTGACATCTTTCATCCAGCGTGACTCTTTATCTTTTGATTTGATGATTGCGTTCAGACACTTATTTTTACCCATTTGTCTACGAATAGAAGCAAACTTTCTTCGTATATAAGCCGTCTCATTGCCATTAAAGAACAACGAAGTTGTTCCGACAGAGGCTACAGCAAGATAGTTTAATCCCACATCGATACCCATAACTTTTGGCTTAATAGGTTCTACTTTAGGTTTTTCTGCATGAAATGATACAGCAACAGAAGCAAACCAACGTCCGCGTTTTTGAAAAAGTTCAGTCGCGCCTTGTTTGGCCTTTCCTTCCAAAATCCTATCTAACCAATGTTGTTGGTAGGTTTCAGCAATAACAGGAACTCCGATACGTTTTTCAAGTGTTGGAAAAGAAATTTTATACAAGTCGTTTTCTTTTTCGATTTTACAATTTTGATTGTTGAATCCACACCAAAATGAACGGAAAAGCCCCGCTTTTTGATTTTTCTTCTTGGATTTAACCTCTCGAATCGTTTGGTTTACGATAGCCGAAGGAAGTTTTTCTTCTGAAAACGTTTTGAAATGTTTTGATGTAGCTGTTTTTAATTCTTCGAATTCGAGCAACCAGTTGGCGAATTTCGTATTCAAATCGGTCATTTTTTGGTACATTTCTACTTTTGATAGCGTAGGTTTCATCAGTTCTAGTTTCAACGAAATTGTGGGCATTTTGTTCACCTCCTGACTATATTTTACCAATTCATCTTTGCTTTGTCTTGCAATCTACTTTCAAATTTCAAATAAAACAAGCGATTCATCCCACCTCTGAAGAAGTGGGATGAATCGCTTTAAGTTCTGTAACCAAAAACTCAGACCAGAGTCAAACTTAGCGTCAGAAAATTCCTAAAATAATAGACAATAACGTACTATTCAAAAGCTATCTACTATATAATGGGATAATGAAAGGGTGGTTTCCATGGAAAATAAAACTGGATTCATTTGTGACGAAAGCTACTTTTGGCATCAGACTGGAAATGGTGCACTGATGCTAACTGCAGGTAATTGGATACAGGAAGATGTCCACGCAGAAAATCCGGAATCAAAAAGACGTATAAAGAATTTACTGGAACGTTCACGTTTTATAAAGGAACTTGAGCAAATAGAACCAAGGTATGCAACGCGGAAGGAAATAGAAACAAATCATACAACTGATTATGTTGAGAGGGTTACAACGCTGAGCGATGCAGGTGGAGGTGATGCTGGAGAACATGCAATCGTGGGTCCTGGTTCGTATGAAATTGCCTTATTGTCTGCTGGTGGTGTATTAACAGCAGTCGATTTGGTAATGAAAAAAACGGTCAGCAATGCATATGCCCTTACTCGTCCACCCGGTCATCACGCTGAACAGGATGGCGGAATGGGATTTTGTCTGTTCAACAACGTTGCAATTGCTGCAAAGTATGCTCGCGCTAAGTATGGACTTAAGCGGATCGTCATTCTGGATTGGGATGTCCATCATGGTAATGGAACAGAAAGTGCATTCAGCTCTGACCCAGAAGTACTTTTTATTTCCATTCATCAGGAAAACGTTTTTCCGAAAAATCGCGGATCCGTATCTTACGTCGGTGAAGGCGAAGGAGTGGGGTATAATGTAAACATCGAATTGCCTGCAGGTACAGGAAACGAAGGATATAACTACACTTTTGAGCATGTGGTAGAGCCAATCATCGATCAGTTCCAGCCTGAATTAATTTTAATTTCTGCAGGTCAGGATCCGAGCCGGTTTGATCCATTGGGCCGTATGCTTGTAACGGCTGAAGGATTCTACCAAATGGCTGCAAGGATGAAAACATTAGCTGAAAAGCATTTTAATGGTAGATTAATAGCTTGTCATGAAGGTGGCTACAGTACTTCCTATGTACCATTTTGCACATTGAAGATTTTGGAAGCATTTAGAGGAAAGCGAAGTGTCGTTGAAGATCCGTTTGACCTGGGATATCATGAAGGCCCTATCTATCCAAATCAAATAGAAGCTATTAATAAGGTAAAAGAAATACAGAAGGAATATTGGAACCTAGCATAGTGAGTCGAAATCAATCATTCCATAAGGGGGACAAAAATTTATCCCCCTATCACTTTCTTACCGAGTTCGCCAAGTCCCATCTGTATGGTCATATGAATCTATCCGAAGATCACTTTTTTCCTCAAGCAGTTTATGTTTAGCCACCCGTTCAGATGGTGTCAAGGGCAACTCAGGACGGAACTCCCAGTATCTGGGTACTTTAAAATAGGCAAGTCGCTCACTGCAAAATTTAATTAGCTCTTTTACAATCTCGGTATGACCTGATATTTCGCCGTTTAACACAACATAAGCTTTTATTTCATCACCACGTAATTCATCCGGTATAGGAATCACGGCAGCGTAATTGACATCAGGATAAAGCTTAATTGCTTCTTCCACTTCCGCAGCTGAAATATTTTCCCCACTTCTACGGATCATTTCTTTTTTCCGTCCTGCATAATAGATCAAGCCTTTTTCATCCATATATGCCAGATCGCCTGTATGAAAAAATCCATTTCTAAAAGCTTTATTTGTCGCTTCCTGATTTTTATAATACCCCTCCATAATACCAATTCCCCTGATTACCATCTCACCAATTTCTCCACGGGGTAGAACCTGATCCTGATCATTCATAATCCGTATTTCTTTATCTGGATTTATTCGTCCCAGGCAACCTGTACCAACTAAAACATCATGTTCTTCTTGGGTAATAGAAATATCACCACCTGTTTCAGTCATTCCAAAAACTTCAAACCAGGGAGTATTCCACCGTTTCTCAAGCTGTTGATGAAGGTGTTTTGGTATTGCTGAACATGAAATATGCCTAACCTGGTTATTCGCGTCATCAGGTGATACTGGCATCTTCAGCATAAGCGCTGGCATCATTCCCAAACAGTAAAAAAAGGTAACATTGTATTCGCGTACCTTCTCCCAAAAAGTTGAAGGATGAAAGCGATCTAATATAATTAAAGTTGCACCTGATGCTAATGTAGTAATAAAGTTCCATTGAGGATCCATGTAGTAAAACGGCTGAGCAGTTAACAAGATATCACTTTCATTGATGCCAGGGCTTAGCGTCATTGTTTTTGTTCGTCCTATTGCCAGCCAGTAATTATGTGTAAGCATACATCCTTTTGGTCGGCCGGTTGTACCAGAAGTGTATTGTATGTTGATAACAGTTTCGGGGTACAAAGGAACCTCAGGTGGTTGAACCGAAACTTGGCTACTAAGCAACGATAAATTCAATACATCTTTATTACTGTCCTGTTCCACAGACACGATTTGTTTTAGCGTTTTTACACTCGTTTTAATGTTTTGAAGTAAAGCGATAAACTCTGATGACGTCACAACGATTGTTGCCTCAGAATGTTCCAGAAGATATTGCGCGTCAAATTCCTTGTAGTAACTGTTGATTGGTACCATGATTGCTCCGATTTTACCGATAGCGAGCCACGTTAAAGGAAATTCCAAACGATTTTTCATCATAACTGCTACACGGTTTCCAGGTTCCACACCAAGTCCACGAAGCACATTTGCAATTTGGTTGGATCTTTCATCTATTTCCCTAAAGGTTAGTTGTTGGTTAAACTCATCAAATACCAGCCCTACCTTATCACCCCAACGCGCAGCTGCACGCTCAGTCAATGTTCTTAGATTATCTATTTTTGCTAAATCAAGGCTTTTCACATTCAGTATTTTTGACATCTCCTCCTCCTCCTCCCCTGCGTTAATCTTGTTTTCTTGATTTAAAATTATCAGCTGCCTTTCTAGCTTCTTCCGATATCGTTGTTGAAAGAACATGTTCCACCTCTATTTCATAAGCGCTATCAATAGTAGATTGGGAACCATGATTCAGAACTAGCTTTGCTCTTGATAGAGAAGCTTGTGGTAGATTACTTAATCTAGTTGCTAACTCCATTGCTTCATTCTCCAGTTCACCTGGAGCTACCACGTAATTAATTAATCCAAGATTTTTTGCTTCTTTTGCAGTAAATCGTTCACCCAGAAATAATAACTCTTTCGCTTTGCTTAACCCGACTGTCATTGGTAATAAATGAGATATTCCGCCCGTGACACTAAGTCCAACACCGACTTCCGGAAAGCCAAATTCAGTATTATTTTCTGCAATAATCAGGTCACAACAAAGAGCAAATTCACACCCAGCTCCAAGAGCATAACCGTGTACGGCTGCAATTACGGGAGAAGGTGCTTGCCGTATCTTTCTAGTAACGTCTTGAAGCCGTTGAAGATGACCACGCAATTCCGTTTCTGTCTGTTCTTGTTTATCCTGTTTCAAATCATGACCTGCACAAAATGCTCTTCCTCTTCCTGAAATCAGGACAACACTAACACGATCATGTTCTGCTCGTTCCAGAGATTCATTAAGTTCATCAATTAACTGGGGTATAACCGCATTTAAACTATTGGGTCGATTGAGATAAATACAGGCAATACCATCTATTAATTCATAGCTTACCGTTTGCTTATTTTCATCCATTGCTAAAAAAACCCCCTAATTAGTGGACTGATTTTCACTGTCCTACATGTTTATGCATGGTTATTTAATTAATTCTTAAAAGGTATGATGTCAGGTAGATACCTGATAACCAGTATATTTTTTTATTCGGTACTGCTGTGTTAACTTGATCAGCACATACAGCTTCTTTTTGGATAAAAACTATAGTTGATTCAAAAAAATAAACAAGATCCACTTCTAACTGGATCTTGTTTGTTTTGGCTCATAAAAAGCAGTATCCCTCGCTCGACCTTTTCCAATTGGACATAGAATAGATACCAAATAGAGTAGGCTCTATTTATTCTATATTAAGCCCAACGAGTAGTAACTACTTTTTTTCTTGTGTAAAATTCAACGCCATCCTTACCGTTTGCATGGAGGTCGCCATAAAAGGAATCCTTCCAACCAGAGAATGGGAAAAACGCCATTGGGGCTGGTACACCAATGTTTACGCCAATCATACCTGCGTCGATTGTTTCCCGAAAAGTGCGCACATTACCTCCATCTTTAGTAAAAATACATGCACCATTTGCAAAACGTGATTTATTCGTTAGTTCAACAGCTTTTTCTAAGTTTTCTACTCTGCTAATTGATAGTACAGGCGAAAAAATTTCATCTTCCCATATTTTCATTTCACTTGTTACATTATCAAATACTGTAGGTCCTACGAAAAAGCCCTCTTTTTGAACACTTTTGTCTTTGCGACCATCCAGGACAAGTTTTGCTCCACTCTTTTCACCATCGGCAATGTACTGCAATGTACGTGCTTTATGGTTCTCCCGAATAACTGGACCTAAGAAGACCCCCTCCTCCAAGCCATTACCAATTTTTATATCATTTGCTTTTTGAACAAGTTTTTCAACAAATTCATCAGCTATTGAATCCTCTACAGCCACAACAGAACATGCCATACATCGCTCCCCTGCAGACCCAAATGCAGCACCGATTATTTGGTCTACAGCATTTTCTAAATTAGCATCGTTTAGTACTATAGAATGGTTTTTAGCTCCTGCAAGCGCTTGAACCCTTTTAAGGTTTTCGGTACCTTTTTTGTATACATATTCAGCTACAGGCTGTGAACCTACAAATGAAATAGCAGCTACTTGTTTGTTTTCTAACAATCCATTTACAACATCATGGGCACCATGAACGATATTAAATACACCTTTAGGCAATCCTGCTTTTTCCAGTAACTCTGCCAAACGATTTGCAAGTAGTGGTGTCCGTTCAGATGGTTTTAAAATGAATGTGTTACCTGTAACAATTGCCATAGGGAACATCCAGCACGGAACCATCATTGGGAAATTAAATGGCGTGATCCCGCCTACCACGCCGACAGGATAACGATAAACACCGGATTCGAGATCTGTTGCAATAGAGGGTAATTGAGTTCCCATCATTAATGTTGGAGCACCTGAGGCAAACTCAACACACTCTATACCACGTAATACTTCTCCTTGAGCTTCCTTAAAACTTTTCCCATTTTCAATAGTTAGTAATTCAGCTAGTTCATCCCAGTGATCTACTAGCAATTGCTGATATTTAAATAGAATTCGTGCCCGTTTTGGAACAGCTACTTTCTTCCAGGTCTTGAATGCTTCAGCAGCAACTTCTACCGCATGATTCAAATCCTCTTGTGATGAAATTGGTACATGAGCTATTACTTCTCCCGTGGCAGGATTAAATACTTCTTGTGTATCTCCAGAGTTTGCTTCAATCCATTTCCCGTCAACATAGTTTTGTAGTGCTTTTACTTTCGTTTGAGCCAAAAGTATTACCTCCATCTAATTTAATTTTTAATTTCCACTAGAGCCTTCATTCTAGTTACTCTGGATAGGTTAAACTTAGTTAGACAATGAAAATAAGGGATAGTAGAATAATGAATAACGAGTGAGGAGAATCTACTATGTCCAGAAAAAGAAGAACATTTACAACCGACTTTAAAAAACAGGTGGTTGCTTTATATGAAAGTGGGAAGAGCCGCCAAGATATTGTTAGTGAATATCAGTTAACTGCATCTGCTTTAGACAGATGGATTACACAATTCCAGCAGTCTGGATCCTTCAAGGAGAAAGACAATAGAACTCCTGAAGAACAAGAATTGTTGGAGTTAAGAAAAAGAAATAATCAGTTAGAAATGGAAGTCGATATTTTAAAGCAAGCCGCGCTGATCATGGGACGAAAATAGAAGTAATCAAAAGAAATCGACACATCTATTCGGTATCAGCAATGTGCGAAGTCCTGCAAATAGCTCGAAGTACATTTTACTACGAAACAGAAGTAGCAGCACGAAAAGAACAAGAAAAAGCTGAAGAAGAACGAGAATTAAAAGAAAAAATACATGTGATTTTCAACAAAAACCGCAAGGTATACGGGACACGTAAAATTAAAGAAGCCCTTTCAAAAGCAGGTTACACGGTTTCCAGGCGTCGGATAGGTAGATTAATGAGGGAACTTGGGATCCAATCAAAATATGCCCAAGCGTCCTATAAACCAATGACCACCCAACCAAATGAAGACCCCGTTGGGAACGTGTTAGACCGGGAATTTCAAGTAGTTGAAGAGATGTCTGTGCTAGTAAGTGACTTAACGTATGTCAAAGTAGGTAAGCGTTGGAACTACGTTTGTTTTTTAATAGATTTATATAATAGAGAAATAGTTGGTTATAGCGCTGGCAAGTGCAAAGATGCAGTATTAGTTCAACGTGCCTTCGCCACTGTCAACCGTCCATTAGGAAATGTGAAACTGTTTCATACAGATCGCGGATCTGAATTTAAGAACGTCGTTATTGATGAATTATTAAGTGAACACAAGATTGAACGCTCTCTAAGCCATAAAGGAAACCCTTATGATAATGCGGTAGCAGAAACGACATTTAAGATATTGAAGACAGAATTAGTCAACGGAACACATTTTTCTACCCTTGAACAGCTATCTCTTGAACTTTTTGATTATGTCAATTGGTACAATAATGTCCGTTCGCACGGAACGCTTGGCTATTTAAGTCCAGTAGAATATCGAAACTTAGCCCTTAAGGAAATTGTTTGATTTAGTGTTGACAATCCACTCATTCTCCTTAAAAACCTTTTTTAATACGGAAACTATAAAACCCAAATCTTCGTCCGTACTGGACAAAGGTGGACATACTGTCAAAATATTATTATATCCAGCTACCGTATCTCCGTTTTTACCAATGATCAGATTGTTATTCTTGCAGTCGTCAATAATCTTACCAATTCGTGCGTTAGATGCAGGTTTCTTTGTAAATTTATCTTCAACCATTTCGATCCCCATTAAAAATCCAAAGCTACGAATATCACCTACAAATGGATGATTCAGTAATTCTTTCAGTTCATTTTTAAGACGGTTGCCAAGAATTGTAGCCCTGTCAAACAAATTCTCCCGCTCCATGATTTCAATATTTTTTAATGCGACTGCACATGCTGCTGGATTCCCCCCAAATGTATTAATATGACGGAAGTGGGAGTTTTCACTGCCATCATTAAATTTTTCGTATAAGTCCCTTCGAACAGCAGTGACTGATAATGGTAAATAAGCACTTGTAATTCCCTTGGCCATTGTAATAATGTCCGGTTTTAGACCAAAATGCATATATCCAAATGCTTTACCAGTCCTACCAAACCCACAGATAACCTCGTCAATAATTAATAGAACCCCATGGCGCTTACAGATTTCCTGGACTTTTTCTAAATATACCGGATGTGGAATCAGCATACCTCCACCTGTAATTAATGGTTCCATAATAACAGCAGCTATTGTTTCACTTTGTTCCCAAATAAATTTCTCCTCAAGCTCCTGCGCCCTTTGCAAATTATATTCCTCAACAGATTGGCCAGCAGGTCTTCGGTAGTTATCAGGGGGAGCTACATGTAGAAACCCTGTTGAAATTGGCTCATATTTATACTTCCGTATTGCCTGACCTGTTGCTGATAAAGCCCCCATAGAACTTCCATGATAAGAACGATAACGTGAAACAAATTTATATCTTGAATGATCACCGTTTTGCTGGTGATACTGACGAGCAATTTTAAATGCTACTTCATTTGCATCTGATCCACTATTAGAATAAAATATCATATAATCATCATCCAGTAGCTCATTCAATTTTTCTGCGAGCTCTATCGCTGGTGAATGACTTTGCGTCATAGGTGTATAAGACATCTTTTTCATCTGCTCATAAGCCACTTGTGCTAACTCATCCCGACCATAACCGACGTTTACACACCACAGTCCTGACATACCATCGAGTAGTCTATTACCCTCATCATCTGTTATCCATGAACCTTTTGCTTCTACCACAACTCTCGGTAAATTACTTTTGTTATACTGTGAAATGTGATGCCATACATGTTGAAGATCCTTTTCAATAAGAGATTGCTTTTCTTCTTTAATTTTGCTCATAGTATTCACTCCCATCTTATAATCAACATTTCTACTAATCTTGGCAATTTATAAAAATTGAAAACACTTACAAATGAGACTGAAATTAACACTTATTTCCATCACTTAAAAGTGATTGAGTTGACAGCAAATCAACTATCCTTCATAATTTATTTTACTAATAGTCTGAATTATTGTCATTTTACATTATGTTAAATTATTTAAGATTTTTCTTAACGGTTTGGAGGAATGAAACTTGATCAGCGGATTCGTATTAACCATTAAAGATGTACTCACAAGGAATACTTTTCAACATGCTAAAGTAATAGCAGGAAAAAATGGATTGAATAAACAGGTCAAATGGACTCATATATTGGATACGAACGAATTTGAATCATTTATAAATGGCGGTGAACTAATTTTGACAACTTCCGCTGGAGCTGGTTTGCAGGTTGATTCACAAATCCAATTAACCTATTTCGAAAAATTAATAGAGAGAGAGGCTGTAGGAATATGTATTGAAGTTGGAACCACTGCTAATGGAATTTCAGACGAAACAATAAAATTAGCAGACGAAAATAATTTTCCAATTATAATATTTGAAAAGGTTGTAAAATTTGTTGATATCACTCAAGATCTCCACTTTTTAATTATTAACCAACACCACTTAGAACTTAATAAATTAAACTTATTGTCTAAAAAGTTCAATGAACTCTCCCTTTCACCAAACGGTATATTAAAAATCCTTCAAGAATTAAATGCTACCTTTCAAAAAAGCACACTCTTTATAAAAGGTGGTGCTAAGTCTTACTATTATCCTCCTGAAGCTAGGGAGCTAACTGAAGAAATACGATCAAAATTTAATGATTTTAAAGAAAGCAATATTGGGCAGAGCTTTTTTACTTTGAATGAGGTAAAGTTTGCATTGTTTCCGGTTAAAGGCCTTGGACAAGTTTGGGGATATTTATGCTTAGAAGTAAAAGATAGCTCTTTAGATGAGTTTTTCTTTACTGTAATGGACTGTGCCGCGTTGGCCATCGCACAAATCATGCTGAGAAAAAGAACGATAGAGGAAAGGAAGCAAAACTTAGAAGATGAACTTGTACGGAATTTATTACTAGGGAAGAACTACGAAATGGATGATCTCCAAACAATTACCCCCTCTTTGACGATGAACTTCTATTATAGGGTAGTTCTAATAAAAACAAATTACCCTGAGTTAAATTTAATTGAGGAAGAATGGGAAGAAGTAAAACTACAGAGATCCATGATGTTTAAGTCTTTGTTTAAAAAACATGGGTTGTACCCTGCTATAGCCATTGGTAAAAATGAAATTGCAGTTATTTCTTCTTATGAGCAATTAAATGAAGAGCAATCAATAACAGTTAATAAAAAGTTTACACAACTAATACAAACAATAACCAAAATAAAGGAAAGTAACATCTTTGATGGTAGTAAGTGCTCCTTTGGAGTAAGTAATGTCTACAGAAATATTGATTTTCTGTCTAAGAGTTACGAAGAATCAAGACAGGTTCTGATTTTACAAGATTCAAGAAAGGTAGAAACTTATTTTTACGAGAACATCGGAGTTTATCGACTTCTTCTGCTGTTACAAGACAGCGGTCATCTTGAATCCTATATTAAAGACTATTTAGGACCTTTAATAAAATACGATCAGGAAATGAAAAGTGAACTGTTAACGACACTAGAGGTATACCTGGATTGCTGCGGTTCAAAAAAAGATGCATCCGAAAGATTATTTATAGTTCGACAGACACTCTATCACCGCTTGGGAAAAATGAAACAACTTATTGGACAAGACTTCATGGAACCTATGAATCGCTTGGCAATTGAAACTGCTATCAAAGCTTATCATCTGCTTAAAGATGGCCCCCATCCTTCTGATTTTTCAAAAGAAGTAACATTAGAACACATGAATTAAACACTATGTAAAAAGTAAACTAATCATAATTAACAGTATGTTTAGTGCTTCTATCAACCATCCCACTTATAATTATATTATGTACTTTATTTACAGTACTCTAATGAGGAGGGTCCAAACTGCTTAGTAGCACACGTATAGAAAGACGGTTGATGGAATTAGCAGAAATAGGAAAAATCAGTGAGACTGGCGTTTCACGATTAGCCCATTCAAATGAAGACAAGGAAGCTATGAATCTTGTTTTAGGTTGGATGAAAGATTCAGGAATGAGCGTCAGCATTGATTCATTTGGAAATCTGATTGGTGTATATGAAGGTAAATTACCATCACTCCCCCGCGTTGTATTGGGATCACATATTGATACCCAACCTTATGCTGGGAGGTTTGATGGAACTGTAGGTGTTTTAGCAGCCATTGAAGTCATACAGTCCATGCATGACAAAAAAATCCAACCCGACCGTACTATCGAAGTTGTTTCTTTTGCTGATGAAGAGGGTTGCCGGTTTAATAGGGGGCTATTCGGTGTCAGAGGTTTAGCAGGAAAGGTAAATGACCATGAACTAGACTCAGAAGACGATAATGGTATAACAAGAAAGCAAGCCTTAAATGCAATCGGCATAGAAGCAACAACTAATAATCCTGCACGTTATAATGCCGACAACGTTCATACCTTCTTGGAAATGCACATTGAACAAGGACCGCTACTGGAAAGTAAAGATTTACCAGTTGGAATTGTTTCTGGAATATCAGGCCCCCTTTGGCTTACAGTTGATTTCCAAGGTCTTTCCGGTCATGCTGGCGCCGTACCTATGAACCTGCGTCAAGACGCTCTGGTAGGGGCTGCAAAAGTGATTTTTTTATATGATGAAATGTTAAAAAGTGATCCGAACAGTTCCACTGTCGGAACAGTAGGCTATATTAAGAATTTCCCGAATTCGAGAAACACAATATCAGAAAATGTCACATTTACTATAGACCTTCGAGACATCGTACCAGAAAGACGGAAAATTTATGAAGAAAAATTGTACAAACTTATTGACACTACTGCAAAAGAATATAATCTCCACTACTCAGTTTCCGAAGATATGAATAGTAACCCAAAATACTGTTCCGATTGGATAAAAGAAATAATGAATAATGAATTGCTGGAAATCGGTTGTGAGCCATTTGAGCTGATGAGCGGTCCATTCCATGACTCTATAATAATGGCAGATATTTGCCCATATGGCATGATTTTTGTCCGTTGCAGAAAAGGTGTTAGTCATCATCCTGATGAATATGCAAATATCGAGGACATAATTATAGGAACACAATTAATGTATCAAACTGTGTTAAAAATTGCATATAAAAATTAAGACGATTTTGCATTAAGAAGATGACTTCTGTATTAAACAGAGGTCATCTTCTTTATTTAATGATTATCTGATTCCTTCTATATACAGAAAAGCACCCTATAAAGTAGTCTAAGCTGTCTACTTCATAGGGTGCTTTTTTTGAATTTTGCCTTTTTTACGGTTTCACATAAGAATTCGCCATATCATCTTCTTGTGGTTTGGTAGCTAAACTAATTCCTATCATTATGACTATGTTAGCAATTAACCCCATAATTCCTGCGTGGATACCAAAAGGTGTGGAAGCTGCTGCAAGT
Source organism: Virgibacillus sp. DJP39 (assembly GCF_049310925.1). Classification (NCBI taxonomy): domain Bacteria; kingdom Bacillati; phylum Bacillota; class Bacilli; order Caryophanales; family Bacillaceae; genus Virgibacillus; species Virgibacillus sp. DJP39. The sequence continues at coordinate 34,089 of NZ_JBMERP010000034.1, forward strand.
TGGTAGTAGTAGTTAACGATTGTACCTGCAATCAGTCCTAATGTAACACCCAATCCGGAAGCACGTTTCCAATAGAGCGCACTATACACACCAGGCGCAAACTGTACAATCGAGCCATATGCACCTAAAAGTAGTGTGATTAATCCTTGTCCGCCAAAAATTGTGATCACATATGCTAAACCACCAATTCCGACAACACCTAATTTCATCGTAAGTAATGTTGTCTTTTCACTGAGGTCAGTCCAAATGTTTTGAACAACACCGGTAGTGAATTCTAGTGATGCACTATGTGTAATCGCATCTGCCGATGACATTGCTGCTGCCAATGCTCCAGCACCTACCAGTCCATACAACCAGCCTGGCAATTCGAGTACTGTAGTAACTAGATACGGTAATATTTCATCAGGTGATACTGTACCCGCCTGAACCACACCAATTGCTGCAAATCCTGCTAAGAACAGAGGGATTAAGAACAAGGCAAAAATGGGATACACTAACACTGTTTTCTTAATAGTAATACTTTTGGACACGTATGACTTTGTAAATAGGTGTGGCCACATCATGAAGCCCATAATCGATACTAATATAGTTGTCGTGTATCCAACAGCCGTCATTGTAGAACCATCTTTACCGATTTGGAGAAAACCTGATTGTAGATCATTAATATTTCTGAACATTTCACCTGTACTTCCATGAAGTTGGTTTACTACAGCAAGTCCTACAGCCCATGAAATAACGATCATTAAAATACCTTGGAAAACATCTGACCAGGCTGCAGCACGTAAGCCACCTGTTGCAACATAGATAACCACAATACCATAAGCTAGTAATGCTCCAAGCCAGAAAGGAATATGGCCATCGGTCATAATGCTAAAAATGTAAGCCATCCCTTTCATTTGTGTCGCTAAATACTGAATAAATGCTAGGAGAGCAATAAGCCCAACCAGTACTCCTAAGAATTTAGTTTTATAGCGTACTTGTAAAAATCCTGATAGAGTATATAGTTTGTGCTTTCTTCCTATTTTTCCAATTTTAGGTCCAATTATATACCAAGGCAAAATTGCAAATGCTGTATATACAATAATGTAAAATGCAGGGGCCCCTCTTGAGTAAGCCCAACCTGGTGCACCTAAGAAGGAAAATGCACTAAAGACAGCTCCCCCCATTAAGAACATCATAACGAATAATCCGAGTCCTCCACCTGCTACAGCAAATTCATTTATCGATCCACCACGTCCCTTACCAGCATATACACCAATTCCTAAAGCTATTGCCAAGTAGAGACACATCATTATTAAAGCAATTAACCAATCCTGCATTACTCAACCCCCCCATCATTTTCTTTATCTGGATCAATAAAATAGAGACATGTTACTGCAACAAAAACTATAAGCACCCATAAAATTACCCAAAAAAAGTTAAACGGTAGTCCTAACACAATTGGGGTTACGCGATTAGCTATTTCAAACAATGGGAAAATGAGTGGAATAAGAGCCATCAATACTACACTACTGTAAATAATTTCAAATTTTTTCTTGGTCATTTTCACACCTCCACAAAATTTGCTTGATAGACAAACTTCCCATCTATCACAGTCATATCTACTTTCGTATTTTTAATTTCCATTTTACAAATTTCTAATATATCCCTATCTAGCACGACTAAATCAGCTAATTTACCTTTTTCTAAGCTACCTTTACTATTTTCTTCAAAAGAAGCATATGCACCATTATAGGTATATAGTTTTATTGCTTCTGCTACACTCACCTTCTGTTCTGGACCTACCTCTACTTTACCTTTACTCAATCTAGTTACAGCTGACCAAATCCCGACGAGTGGGTTGAAATCAGTAATTGGACTATCTGAACCAACCGCGGGAATTATTCCAGCATCCAGGAATGAACGGATAGGAAACATGTGATTTACTCTTTCACCATAATCTTTAATATAACCATCACCAAACTCATGAATAAAAGCAGGGTTAGGAATTGGAATAATATCGGAATCCTTTATTTTGTTTACTAAATCTGGTGGTGTAATACCTGAATGCTCAATCCGGTGACGATGATTATTACGAGGAAGTACTGCCAAAGCTTCTTCAATACACGCAATCATCATCTCCACTCCACGATCACCAATTGCA
>NZ_JBMERP010000035.1:0-35328 GCF_049310925.1 Virgibacillus sp. DJP39
GAACGTTCAGCAGGCCATATTGTAAATGTTGCCTCAATATCTGGACTTGAAGTTAATAAGGTGAGTGGTGTTTACAGTGCTACCAAATATGCAGTGAGAGCATTATCCATGAGCTTAGAAAAGGAACTTGCCAGGACAGGGGTACGGATTACAAATATCTCACCAGGTCAGGTTGACACAGAAATTGCAACCTCATCAAGTGATCGTAAACGCCTGGAGTCATCTGACATAGCAAATGCAGTAGTGTATGCCGTTACACAACCAGCATATGTAAACGTTAATGAGATAACAGTACGTCCTGTTTAAAAACATAAGGTAATATATTCCACTGTTGATTATTCATATTTTCACTTAATGTGCTTCATACTAATAAAAAAATAAATCTGTAAAGGATGGTTCTTATTATATGAAGCATATTAAGGCTATTGGAATTAAGTTTATTTTCACTGCAATTGTAGTTTATTCTATTTTTGGCATATTCTATGACGCTTCTTTACTTAATCTGTTTTGGATCAGTACAATTACAACTGGACTTTCTTATATAGGTGATGTGTTCATACTTCCAAAAATCGGGAATCTGATTGCATCTGTTGCGGACTTTGGGTTATCTTTCTTTTTACTCTGGGTACTGGGAAATGTCTTTATTGATGCAACATTGCCAATTATAACTGCTTCATTATTTGCCAGTGTGTTTATGGCAATTAGTGAATCGTTGTTTCATATCTATATGGAGGAAAAAGTTTTAGATAGGCGAGACAAGGAACCCGCTATTTCGTCTCCGCAACTTCAAACCGAGTTTTCAGAGGAAACCAATAAAGAAACGATTAAAGAAGATGAAAAAAACAATAAAGACAAATAACGCTTAGCTGTGAATTGCACCCGATTAAAAAAATTAAACAATCGGTGCAGTTCACTGTTAAGCTTTTTTCGTGTATCCTGTTCGTCTAACTTAGCATCATATCTTCAATTGATTCATATTTAGACATCAAATCTAAATGTACAACTTCCCATAAGTATATCGATGCAATGGTTAAGTGGGGGGTCCAAAGGTCTGCTTTTTCTATTAAGATATTTCTACGCTCTGTTTGATCTACTTGGTATAACCATTTTGCTCCTCTTTGGATGCCAATGTCATCAAGTGCTAAAACGTCCATTCTCCCCAGAGAGAAGATTAAAAACATTTCAGCTGTCCATTTACCAATTCCCTTAACGCTTGTTAAAAGTTTAACAATCTCCTCATTACTAAGTTCGTCTAACTGGTCTAAATTAATTTCATTATCAACAATTTTTTTGCTTAAGTTTTGTAGATAGTTAACTTTCGAACGTGATAAACCAACCTTGCGTAATTCCTCTTCTGACTTTTCTAAAATTCCAATTGCAGTAACCTGATAATTTAAAAGGATCTCCAATCTTTTAGTTATCGCATCAGCTGCCTGTACTGAAATTAATTGGCCAATAATAGCACGTACGAGAGAAGAAAAATAGTCAGGACGCAGTGTAAAATCAATATCACCAATTTGGTTTACCAGTTTTTCCATTAGTGGATCTGATTCACATAATGTTATGACAGCTGGGTCATTTTTATTTATGAATAATTTTTTCATTCTAATCCCTCCATAGTTCCTATTTTAAAAAGTACCTTAGTTCAATCCTAAAATCAAAAATTAATGTGTGATTGTTAGCCTATTAAGAAAAGGTTTGCTATCATAGTATATGATAAACAAGTTTTTATGGATATTTTGCAGGTACTACATAGCTCCTGTTTATGGAGTAGAAAAACTATCAAATGCCTAATTTGATAGTTTTGAAAAAGAAAGGTGGATGTTACATGAATACGAACAAACCAAGAATTGTTATTCTGGGAGCTGGATATGCCGGAATGATGACTACTAAACGCTTAACACAACAATTGGGAGCCGAGGAAGCAGAGATTGTTCTAATAAATAAGCACAATTATCACTACCAAACCACATGGTTACATGAAGTGGCTGCTGGTACTCGAAACCAAAACCAGGCCCGCATGATGATTAGTGATGTTCATAATCCAAATCGCGTGCGCTTGATCTATGATTCCGTAGTAGAAGTTAAAAAAGAAGAAAATCTTGTAGTACTTGAAAATAGTGAATTGTCATATGATTATCTAGTTGTTTCTTTAGGTTTTGAATCAAATACATTTGGAATCAAAGGTATGGATAAAAATGCCTTTGCAATAACTGACATTGAAACAAGTCGATTGATTAGTGAACATATTGAATACCAATTTGCAAAATATAAACTGGATCCAAAGGCTAAAGAAGAAGATTTAGCTATTCTTGTTGGAGGCGGCGGATTCACAGGAATCGAGTTTGTTGGTGAACTGGTTGAGCAGATTCCAAAGCTATGCAAAAAATATGATATTGATCCTAGCATACCAAAAGTTATAAATGTGGAAGCTGCTCCAACTATACTTCCTGGATTTAATGAAGTACTTGTAGCATATGCAAAAAGTTCTTTGGAAACTCGTGGAGTAGAGTTTAGAATTGGTGCCAAAATTGAAGAATGTAAAAAGAATGGTTTTGTCGTTAATGGGGACGAGGAAATTAAAGCTGGAACGATCGTTTGGACTGGTGGAGTAACAGGTAACTCTGTTTTAAATAAATCAGGCTTTGAAATTACAAAAGGTAAAGTTACTGTAAATGGAGATCTTCGAGTCCCAGGTGAAGAAAACATATTTATCATTGGTGATTGTGCATGGGTAATGAATGAAGAGGAAGGCCGTCCTTATCCACCAACAGCACAAGCTGCCATGCAACACGCTGATACATGTGCAGCGAATATAAAAGGTTTACTGCATAACAGTGAACTCACTAAATTTGTATTTGATGACAAAGGTACAGTCGCGTCATTAGGCAATAGTGATGCAATGGGAACAGTATTTTCTGGAACAAAACTATATGGTAAACCAGCTTCTGCTATGAAAAAGGTTATTGATAACCGCTATCTATTCTTGCTCGGAGGACCAAAGTTAATTCTTAAAAAAGGAAAGCTTCGTCCGTTTTAATACGATATTAGATCTCCAAATAGAGGGGGGAACTTTGTTATGAAAAAAAATATACTTTGTTATCTATTGATTTCTGTTGCTTCCTTAGTCGGGTATGTAGTAGCAACCCGTACAATGGAAAACAGCAGAGATTTCCATTAAAAAACAAATGAAAGCTCCCCATCCTTAGAATTGAACTCTGAATGGGGAGTTTTTTTATAAATTGTGATATATGTCACAGACAATTTTGTGAGTGTAAGTGATAATGAAAGTAGCGAAGATCACTGTATTTATGTAGTTATATAGAGGGAGGTAGTATTTATGACTACCGGCATTTGGATTTTACTAGTTGTATTATTTACGGCCGCTCTTTTTGGAACAATGTTTGCTTTTAAGCAAGAAGAGAAGAAAATGAAAAAGTACGAGGAGGATGGCGATACAATTGAAGATGAATTACGCCGATCGCACGAGTATGAATCCTCATCATTAAAGTCAAATGTACCGCTTATGTCCAGTATATATTTGGTGACAATAGTCGTATCAATCGTTGTTTTTCTTGTATACATCAACTAACCAGTAACTTACTGGTTAGTTTTTATGATCAAAACAAAGAAAACCGAGCGTTATGCCCGGTTTCCTAAAATTTATGTTTGCTTTTGCTTTATCCAATTTATCAGTCCGCCAGCTAGAATGATGTCAACCTGACGAGGGGATAGGGTATGACGTACAGTTATTTTTCCTTCTTTACCTTTAATTGCTACGGAAAACTCTTTACTGTTTTTCAGATTGTTGCGCAAGTTAGAGAACTCTAAAACGTCTCCCTGACTTAGCTTGTTATATTCCTCATCTTCTGAGAAAACCAGTGGGATTACACCGAAATTGATAAGGTTTTGCCAGTGAATCCGAGCGAAGTCTTTAACAATCGCTACTCGAAGACCCAAATATCTTGGTGCTAAGGCAGCATGTTCCCGGCTGGAACCCTGACCGTAATTGTAACCACCAATTATGGCGTGGCCACTAGTATCTTTACTATCCATCCCTCGATCATAATAGGTAGGATCAATTGCTTCAAACGTGAATTTACTAATTTCCGGCAGGTTACTTCTGTATGGTAACACGCGAGCTCCCCCAGCAAGAATTTCATCTGTTGAAATGTTGTCACCGACACTTAATAGAATTGGCACTTTTAACTCATTAGGAAGTGCGCCCATTTCTGGAATTGAAACTATGTTCGGTCCCTTTTCCAGCTTCACTTTCTGTGCATCATCATACGACAAAGGGGGATCTAACAAGCGATCATCAATTGTTTTATCTTTTGGTTCGTTTATTTTTGGATATTTCATTTCTAATGTTCTAGGATCTGTAATCTCCCCAGTTAAAGCCGATGCTGCTGCTGTTTCAGGGCTACATAAAAATACACTGTCCTCGTTTGTACCTGAGCGTCCCGGAAAGTTCCGAGGAGTTGTACGAAGACTGTTTCTTCCTGTAGCAGGTGCCTGCCCCATTCCGATACATCCATTACATCCAGCCTGATGCAATCGACCTCCGGCTTGCAGAAGACTTGCAATATGCATCTCTTGAACTAAATTTGTGAGCATCTGTCTTGAGGTTGGATTGATGTCAAAAGATAGTCCATCAGCAATTCTGTGATCCTTGACGATTTCAGCAGCTATCGCAAAATCGCGATAACCAGGATTAGCCGAAGACCCAATATACGATTGATAAATTGGTGTACCTTTTAACTCTGTAACAGATACAACATTACCTGGGCTTGAAGGCTTAGCCACCAATGGTTCCAGCTCTGAGAGGTTAATTGCATCAGTTAAATCGTAAGTTGCTCCTTTGTCTGCTTTAAGCTCAGTCCAATCGTCTTCACGACCTTGTTGTTTTAAGAAACGTTTAATCTCCTTATCGGATGGGAAGACAGTTGCAGTTGCTCCAAGTTCTGCACCCATATTAGCGATAACATGGCGATCCATTGCTGATAAATTGTCGAGTCCGGGTCCATAATATTCGATTATCTTACCAACTCCACCTTTAACATCATAACGTCTAAGCATTTCGAAAATAACATCCTTAGCACTTACCCAATCCGGAAGCTCACCAGTTATTTCCACTCCCATAATTTCTGGCATGGTAATGTAAATTGGTTCACCAGTAATAGCCATTGCTACATCAATCCCACCAGCGCCAATAGCGAGCATACCCATACAGCCGTTTGCACAGGTATGGCTGTCAGACCCAAGCAGTGTTTTCCCAGGCTTAGCTAAGCGCTGCATGTGGATTGGATGACTTACACCGTTCCCTGGGCGACTATAATGCAAACCAAATCGTTTTGAGGCACTTTCTAGAAATAAATGGTCATCTGGGTTTTTGCTATCGACCTGAATTAGATTATGATCCACATATTGTGCAGATGCTTCTGTTTTCGCATAATCTAGTCCCATAGCTTCAAGCTCCAGCATTACCATTGTTCCTGTTGCGTCTTGGCACAATGTTTGGTCGATTTTCAGACCTATTTCTTTTCCTTTCTCAATCGTCCCTGAAACCAGGTGATCTTTAATTAATTTTTGCGCGACATTTAAGGGCACATCGTTACCTCCTCGTTAAAAGTATCACTATCATCATGATAGCTTTTCACTCTTACAAAAATTCATGCGTCGTTTACCTAAAAATGTGCTAAATTTTGGATATTAGATATATAATATTCTTTACCCTTTATGTATTTGTATTCAAACCGGCTATATAAAATATCTACATTAATATGAGGAAATAAAAAAAGACCCTACTGTAGAAAAGTAGAGTCTTCTGAAATAGTTGCTTAAGCTTCTTTAATCGCTTCGATTTCAATGTTTATTTTAACTTCGTCGCCTATCATTACGCCACCAGTTTCAAGTGCAGCGTTCCATGTTAAGCCAAATTCCTTACGGCTAATTTTAGTTGAACCACTGAATCCAGCAACTTCCTGACCCCATGGATCTTTTCCAGAACCTTCATATTCAACATCAAATGTTACTGGTTTCTTTGTCCCGCGGATGGTCAACTCACCAGTTACATCATAATTGCTATCTGATTTCTTCTTAATATCTGTAGCTGCAAATGTCATTTTTGGATGATTTTCTACATCAAAAAATTCTCCAGAACGTAAGTGTTCGTCACGTTCTTTCTTACGCGTGTCAATACTAGCTATATCTACAGTGAATTGAATGGTAGCATCCTCAAGATTATCTGGATCAGCCTCGATTACTGCATCAAAATCATTAAATACACCTTTTGCCTTTGATATCATCATATGTTTTACTACAAACTCTAATGAACTATGCGCTGCGTCTACATTCCATTTTACTTTTGCCATTATTATCTACCTCCGTGTTATTAATAGTATGTTACTTACTTTTCGATACCAAGTATATAATCATTAGATTCTATTGTCAAGTAAATGTACATGTGAAAGTAATAAACTATTTCCCCGAATTGAGCAGGGATAAACAGGAAACAGTTATTTAAAGGATAGATTGGTAAATATTTTATAGAGAGTGCCACCATTTAATAGGAGCTATCGATTATAAAGGTAGAACATATTAAGGGGAGGAACTAGCATATGAATCCATTGTTAATCATTGATGCAGGGCATGGTGGGAAAGACCCTGGAGGCGGTTCAAATCATTTTTGGAAGGAAAAAGAAATGAATTTAGCGATATCCTTGTATCAATTTAATCGTTATAAAGAGTTGAAAATACCGGTAATGTTGACAAGAAACTCGGATATTACGCTAACGCCAGAGGCTAGAACAGCAATTGTACGCAATAGTGGAGCAACTTTTTGCCATTCAAACCACATAAATGCAGGCGCAGGGGATGGTGCCGAAATCATCCATTCCATATTTGGCGGTAAGGAGATGGCTGACAGAATAGGATCTGAGATAAAGGATTCTGGCCAAAATGTCAGGCGAATATTCACACGAACGCTACCAACTAATTCAAACCTTGATTATTATTTTATGAACCGCAACACCGGTAACGTAACAACAGCAATAGTTGAGTATGGATTTGCGGATTCAAATAAGGACGATATCCACCAATTAAAGAATAATTGGAAAAACTATGCTGAAGCTGTTGTGAAAGGGTTTTGTCTGTTTATTGGAAATGATTATATTTTACCCAGTCCAAATAGTATCAGTAGGGAAACCAACCAAATGAAAATTTTACAACTTCCTGCAAGTGCTGCATCCTGGCGTGTTTATCCATTAGGTAAACACCCGACTAAAGGCAATGATGTAGGATTTCTCAGACCTGCAAAATTTAACGGCTTAGATTATAGAATACTAAAAAATCCAAGTCCGTATGTTTATACGATTAAAACACGGGATTTTGGTACGGTAAATATCTATGCCCATCCAAAGTATGGGGTGAAATTTAGATGAAAATGATGTTACTATTTCAAATTATCGTTATAATGGATAAAGTGGATTTTTAAATAAAAAATTAAGGAGAGTTTAGATGCAAAAAACATATGTACCTACGTGGGATTTGGAAAGCATCTTTGAGGGTGGAAGTACTTCAGAGCAGTTCGACTACTATTTGAAAGAAAATAAGGTGAATATGGATAAACTTTCGATTTACGTTGAAAACTTTGATCCAGATAGCGTTACCCCTGAAATGTTAGCAAATGTTGTTAACCAATTTGAAGGGGTAATGAAAAAGTTACGGGAAGCGTTCGCATACATAAGCTGTTTAAGTGCTCAAAACGTCAAGGACGTTAACGCAAATTTACTAGTTGGAAAGCGTAGTGAGCTTAAAGCAGAAATGGACGCAATTCGAACTAACTTTGATCAAAAATTAGTAAAAATAGATTACGAGAAGTGGAACGAACTTTTAACAGACCCATTTTTAAGGGAGGTAGCGTTTGTACTAAATGAAAATAGAGAAAAAGCTAAGGAGCAGCTTTCTGTTGATCAGGAAGTATTGATAAATGATTTAGCAGTAGACGGATATCATGGCTGGAGCCAGATGTATGATACGTTGGTTGGAAATATGAGTGTCGAGTTGGAATTAGACGGTGTGCGGAACTCTTATTCTGTAGGACAAGCTTCGAATAAATTGAGTAATTCTGATCGCTCCGTTCGAAAACATGTTGCAGAACAGATTGACAAGGCATGGAAAGCAAATGCAGAATTATTTGGGCAAACACTAAATCACTTAGCAGGATTCCGTCTGCAGAAATACAAGCACCGTGAATGGGATAGTGTTATGAAAGAACCCCTAGCAATAAATCGAATGAAACAAGAAACACTTGACGCAATGTGGAAGGCTATTTCAGATTACAAAAAGCCATTTGTGAAGTTTCTACAAAAGAAAGCTGATTTATTAGGAATTGAAAAATTAAGCATGTTTGATATTGGTGCACCTTTATCTGATTCTGCAAAAACGTATTCCTTCTCTGAAGGTGCTGATTTTATTGTGGAGCAGTTCAGATCGTTTAGCCCTAAAATGGCTGACTTTGCACAAATGGCATTTGATAAACAATGGATAGAAGCTGAAGATCGCACTGGAAAAAGGCCAGGAGGATTTTGTACTAGCTTTCCAGACAGTGAGCAAACGAGAATCTTCATGACTTATTCCGGCACTTCTTCTAATGTGGCTACCTTAGCACATGAGCTTGGCCATGCTTATCATCAGCACGTGATGAATGATATCCATGGTTTGAACCAGGGATACGCTATGAATGTTGCAGAAACAGCTTCAACATTCGCTGAGATGATTGTGGCTGATGCCTCTGTGAAACAGGCACATAATAGTGAAGAAAAAATGGCTTTACTTGAGGATAAAGTCCAACGTGGTGTAGCGTTCTTTATGAACATACATGCTAGGTTCTTATTTGAAAATCGTTTTTATGAGGAAAGAAAACAAGGTCTAGTTTCCGTAAACCGGTTAAATGAACTAATGGTAGAGGCGCAAAAGGAAGCATATGGCGATGCCCTTGCTGATTACGATGAGAATTTCTGGGCATCCAAGCTTCACTTTCATATCACTGGTGTTCCTTTTTATAACTTCCCATACACATTCGGTTACTTGTTCAGCCTGGGACTTTATGCACATGCATTGAATTCAAATGGGAATTTTGAAGAAGACTATATTGCATTATTACGCGATACTGGTCAAATGAATGTAGAGGATCTGGCGGAAAAACATTTAAATATTGATTTAACGAAACCCGATTTCTGGGAAAATGCAATGAAACTATGTGTTAAAGATGTAGAAGAATTTCTTGCAATCTCTTAGTGGTTTAGATGTTGTTAAACTACTAGATATCCGTTATACTGAATTTAATGATTAAAGCAATATAAAAAGCCTACAGGGGGAGCCAATTGGCTGAGAGTGAACATGAAGATGTTCTGACCCTTTGAACCTGTTAGTTAGTACTAGCGTAGGGATCGTGACTTTTTTGATGGATAAAAAGCGATGTGTGTGTGGATTCCCCATCAGGAAACTTCCCCTAGGCATTGCTTTTTTTGTTTGGAAAAAATAGGGGAGGTATATGTTATGCGATCAAAGAAAATTTTGTTTTTAGTTGAAGTTTCAATCTTTACAGCCTTAGCACTTGTGTTAGACCTAGCACCATTTTTGTCGTTTAAAATATGGGCACAGGGCGGATCTATTTCACTTGCGATGATACCCATCTTTATTGTGGCATTTAGATGGGGGATCAAGGGAGGACTGTTGTCAGGATTTCTATGGGGAGTATTACAAGTCGCTGTTGGTACCGCATATATTCTAACACCAGTGCAAGGATTTTTGGATTATGTAATAGCCTTCACTGTTTTGGGCTTTGCAGGATTGTTCGCAAAAAAAGTGCAAGTTGCAGTTAAGGATGGAGCAACGAAAGAGTACCTTACTTATATCATGTTAGGAGTATTAGTAGGGACGGGGCTAAGATTTATTTCCCACTACTTTGCAGGGGTTGTCTTTTTTGAATCAGCAATTGAGGGTCAAACTGTCTGGATGTATTCATTACTATATAACATTTCGTACATGGTGCCTTCATTTATTATTTGTACAATTGCTGTTTTCTTCTTATTCCATAAGCAGCCAAAAACAATGTTAAACACAGCGTAAAGAATACACACACATATCACGTACTTTAAAAAAGGCAGTCTTGGTCTTATCAAGGCTGCTAGTTTTCTAATGTATACTTTAGTCAGAGGTGATCGCGTGTGCGCGAATTAATAGGTGAATGCCAAACTTGTAGAAAAGAAGTATATTGTGAAGATGGTTTTTTTGATGGATATCAGGAAAATGGTAAACTACTATGTAATGCCTGTGCTGTAAAGCAAGAAAGCGAGAAAAATTAGACAGCCCTTTGGTAACATGGCTGTCTTTTTATTTTTTTGAACAATGGTCACTGTTAAAAACTAGATAAATCGAGCACTGAATTGCAGAAATCGAGCAACAACCACAACAATCGAGCACCAACTACATGAAATCGAGCACCAAACCATGTGTGCTCGATTTTGTTCCGAGGCCGCTCGAATTTCCATCATGTGTGCTCGATATTACCTCAGGTCTGCTCGATTTTTTACAATTCCTCGGAATTCCAACTTTAAATCCGCATTTTTTAAATCCTCCCATACTAATTCCCTTCACCCCAGCCAATAGCAATGCATAGGTTATAACACATTCAAAAATTAAGAGGATGTGAGAAAGGGAGAAGGGGTATGGAATTAACTGTTTCACATTGGCTCTATGCTTTTTTCACGTTAGTGATTATTGGAACGATGATTTTCAAAAAAGGGGTTGTGCTCCCTACCTTACTTGGGACCTTTGTAATAGCTTGGGTTTACAAGGGTAGTTTAGTTGATGGATTCACGTCGATTTTTAATGCGAATCTTGTTGCAGCGCAAGAGCTGTTTAGCATCTTTTTAATTATCACATTTATGATGGCGTTACTTCATGCTTTGCGAGACTTAGGTGCAGACAGACGAATGATTCAACCAATCCAAAAGATGATGGTCAATGGTCATGTGTCGTTTTTTGTTTTAATTGCAGTTACGTATGTGATTTCGTTATTCTTTTGGCCAACACCAGCAGTACCATTGATATGTGCATTGTTGGTTCCTGCAGCAGTTCGTGCCGGTTTGCCTGCGATGACGGCAGCTGTAGCCATCGCAATCGCTGGGCAGGGGATGGCATTGTCATCTGATTATATCGTGCAGGTTGCGCCAAGTTTATCAGCAAAATCCGCTGGTATAAGTACAGCTGCGGTAGCAGATTCAGCATTAGTATTATCACTAATTACTGGTGGTACCGCAATCTTAATCGCCTATTTAATGTACAGAAAAACAATCCGGAAGAAAGATAGTCCGTTAATTGAACAAGATTTAGCAAAGTTGGAAACGGAAAGGCAGACTACCAACAAGGCTTATGGATCACATCTCACTACGTGGAGTAAGGTGTTTGCAATTTTAGTCCCGATTTCACTACTTGCTGTTGTAATTTATATGATTTACACAAAGTTAGTATCCGGTCGGATGAGTGGTTTTGAGGGTGGAGGTGGTGCTGCATTCATTGGTGGTGTAGCCGTTATTTTACTCCTGCTTGCAACTGTAGCCTTTGGTAAGCAGCATGCACTGGACTATATTAGTAACCATATAACAGATGGGTTTATCTTTGCCTTTAAGGCGATGGGGCCTGTAATTCCGATTGCGGGATTCTTCTTTTTGGGAAGTGCTGATTTTGCTGGAAGTATACTTGGTGTTAATGAAAATCCACCTGCATTCTTATTTGACATCGTTCAGTATACACAAGAGTTCTTACCGCAAAGTGCATTGTTGGCAGGATTTAGTGTGTTAATTATCGGTATTATTACTGGTTTAGACGGTTCTGGATTTTCTGGCCTTCCGTTAACTGGTGCATTATCAGCTTCTCTCAGTAACGGATCGATTGATACGGAGACTCTTGCTGCAATAGGTCAAATGGGGGCGATTTGGACTGGTGGAGGAACACTTGTCGCATGGTCCTCTTTAATTGCGATTGCAGGTTTTTGTGGTGTATCTGTTATGGATCTAGTGAGAAAAAACTTTATACCAGTTGTATCAGGTCTGCTCATATCCACGCTGATTGCGGTATTCTTATTTTAAAACAGTAAAGGCATAAATATTGGAAAATAGGGAAATCATTAGTAGAATGAGTTCTAAATAACATTTTATTGGAGGTTACCTTACTTATGCCTGAACATACAAGTTCAATTGTAAATGACTCACTAGATGCTCTATACGACGATGGGTCATTTTTGCCAGACCTGAAAGATGGAACGAGAAAGAAAGCTTTTACCTCATTAGTGTCTATTCTTTCAACACCCAATTCTGTAAATAAATCATTCTTACGGATTGCACTAGAAAATGGAAAAGTGGTACGTATTCCGGCATTCCGGGTACAGCATAATAATATATTAGGACCGTACAAGGGTGGTATTCGGTTTCATGAGTCCGTCAGTGAAGATGAGGTAACGAATCTTGCATCCTTAATGACCTTAAAAAATGCACTCCACCAGGTTCCATTCGGTGGGGGAAAAGGTGGGGTTGTTATTAATCCCAGAGAGTACGAAGACAAGGATCTACATTTGATATGTAAAAAATATGTCCAGTATTTCAGTGAAATCATTGGACCGGATAAAGATATTCCAGCTCCAGATGTAGGAACCGGTGATCGTGAAATGGACTGGATGATGGGTGAGTATAAAAGTATCCGTCCTGGCAGTAATTATCGTGGAAGCTTTACAGGGAAAAGTGTCATAAACGGAGGATCATTAGGACGTAGAGAAGCGACAGGTAAAGGAGTTTATTTTACTTTTCGATATATGTTGCATGACTTTGTAAATGGACAACAAAAATGGCTCGAAGAAAGAGAAAATATTTTCGCGAAAACAGCTTTAGATCATAGTGACAAAGATCTAACTATGGCAATACAAGGTTTTGGAAATGTTGGATCGGTTACAGCACTTGAGGCGCACAAATGTAATTATTTAAATAACAAGATTGTGGCAGTAAGCGATCGTAATGTAACACTTTATAATTCAGATGGCTTGGATATACCTGCGTTAGTCAAAGCTACTTCAAACCATAATGGTGATTTACCCGTTAATGAGGATGAATTAGCGGCGGCAGATATTAAAGCTAAGGTAATGGATCGTGATGATGTATTAAGTTTAAATGTTGATGTACTAGTCTTAGCTGCACTTGAAGATCAGGTTCATAAAGATAATGTCGGTGATGTAAAGGCACGGATCATTGTAGAAGGCGCTAACTCTCCTGTGACAGGTAAGGCAGATAAAATCTTAAGTGATCAGGGCGTAATAATTATACCAGATATTCTAGCAAATGCTGGTGGTGTGATTGTTTCCTATTTTGAATGGTTACAAGGAAGAGAAACACAATTCTATACAGAGGAACAGGTTATAACCAAACAATTTGATAAGATGAAAGAAACATTTGATACGGTGTTACCACAATTTTTTGGGGGTCCACATCCATTAAGACAAAATTGTTATATTCATGCAGTTTCTAAGTTATCTACTGTTTTGTACCGCCAAGGTAAACTATATTAATTATGAAAAGGATACTTCGTAAATGCGAATGTATCCTTTTTTGTGTTATAATAATATAAAAATTCTGTTAATGGTTTCAGGAATGAATTAAATTGGGTAATGAATAATAAGATTCCAAGAATGGGGGGATTATGGAAGATAAAAGCATGGCGATTTGGATGACAACCAAATATCGACGTCATTTAAAGACTATTGAGGAAGGTTTAGTTGCTCGTGAATTTGCGTTAACGGTTACAATTAATGGTGATCAATATGCAACCATTGTATGTACACCCATAAATATGAATGAGCTTGTAATTGCTTTTTGGCATATGAAGGTGTAATTCGGAAATACAGTGATATTAAGTCAATAGTGGTTGATGATTACAAAGGGTTTGCATATGTGGAACTCAATTATAAGGTTGAATTCGCAGAGCGGACTGAGCGCTGGATTGTGTCATGCTGTGGCATGAGCCGAGAGTTTTATTTGAAACAGGATGTTAAGGTTGCAAAAACAATCAAAACTAATTTGAAGCTACAAACGAAACAGATTTTCAAACCTAATGACAGTGTTTGATGAACGAGCAGATGTATTCAGCCATACTGGAGGTGTACATCAAGCAGGTCTTGCAACGAATCATCAAATTGAGGCTAGTTTCATAGACATAGGAAGACATAACGCTTTAGATAAGCTATTTGGCTTTATTTTACTTAACAAATTTCCAGTTAAAGATTATTGCATTTTATTTTCTGGCAGAATTTCTTCAGAAGTAATATTAAAGGTCTCAAAAATCGGCTCAGGGATCCTGTTAGCTAAATCAGCACCTACCGATTTGGCGCTAAAACTAGCAAATGATTTGCAAATAACTGCAGTAGGATTTATACGGAATACAAGTTTAAATGTGTATACACATGAAGGTAGAATAGAATAGACTTCGAATATTAATGTGCATGAAACAAACTAGGAGGAGATAGTGTGTTTGATCAAGAACATCTAATAGTAACGATTAATGGATCAGAGTATTTAGCCAAGCCGGGTCAAAATTTACTTGATTTAATTAATACAACACAGGTATCCGTCCCTCAGATTTGTTATAACGAGTCACTTGGCCCAATCCAAACGTGTGATACCTGTATGGTGGAGGTGGATGGGAAAGTAACAAGGGCTTGTGGAACAACAATCGAAACAAGCATGAATGTTAACACAAATATGGATTATGTGAAATCAGCACAAAAGGAAGCGCTTGATACTATTTTAGAAAAACACGAGCTGTACTGTACAGTATGTGACTATAATAACGGAACATGTGAAATTCACAACACTGTAGCTGAATTTGGTTTAGAGCACCAATCCAGACCATTTAAGCCAAAGGGATATGAGGTAGACAATTCAGGGTCATTTTACCGTTATGATCCAGATCAATGCATCCTGTGTGGTCGGTGTGTAGAGGTATGTCAGGATGTACAAGTAAATGAAACTTTGCTAATTGATTGGGAACGCGAACAACCGCGAGTTGTCTGGGATAACGATGTACCCATTGATGAATCTTCGTGTGTAAGTTGTGGACAATGTGCTACTGTATGCCCTTGTAATGCTATCATGGAAACCAATATGGTTGGAGAAGCAGGTTATATGACTGATCACAAACCAGGATTGCTACGTTCGATGATTGACTTAACGAAAAAAGCGGAGCCAGGCTATGGACCGTTATTTGCAGTTTCTGATACAGAAGCTTCGATGCGTGAAGAGCGAATAGAAAAGACTAAAACGGTTTGTACATACTGTGGAGTTGGTTGTACATTTGATGTATGGACCAAGGACCGGAAAGTTCTTAAAGTTGAACCACAGCAAGAGTCGCCCGCAAACGGGATTTCCACATGTATTAAAGGGAAATTTGGATGGGATTATGTGAATTCAGATGAACGTTTAACAAAACCGTTAATTCGGCGTAATGATCAGTTTGAAGAAGTAGAATGGGATGAAGCAATCTCATACATCGCAAAACGTTTTACAGAAATAAAGAATGAGTATGGTCCAGATGCCTTAGGATTTATTTCATCGTCAAAAGCAACGAATGAAGAATCATACTTAATGCAAAAACTAAGTCGCCAAGTAATCGGTACAAATAACATAGACAATTGCTCACGTTACTGTCAAGCACCAGCTACAAAGGGGCTATTTCGTACTGTAGGGCATGGTGGTGACTCAGGATCTATTGATGATATAGCTGAAGCGGAAATGGTAATAACAATTGGCTCTAATACAGCTGAATCACACCCAGTTCTCGCATCACGAATCAAGCGCTCACAAAAGTTGTTTGGACAAAAATTATTTGTATTTGATTTACGAAAGCATGAGATGGCTGAACGTGCAGATGGCTTTTATCAACCTAAAAGTGGAACGGATCTAGTCTGGCTCTCTGCTGTAACGAAATATATTATCGATCAAGGTTGGGAAAACAGGACATTTATTAACAAATGGGTAAATGACTATGATGAATATAAAAAGAGTTTAGAAAAATTCACCCTAGAGTATGCTGAATCTATTACTGGTCTTTCTCAGGAAACATTAAAAGAGATAGCCAAAGAGATTGTTAGTGTTGAAAAAGTAGCAATATGCTGGGCAATGGGTGTTACACAGCACCAACTTGGTAGTGATACAAGTACCGCAATTTCAAATCTTTTACTAGTAACTGGAAATTATATGCGCAATGGCACTGGTGCATACCCGTTACGTGGTCATAATAATGTACAGGGATGCAGTGATTTTGGAAGTATGCCAAACTTTTTACCTGGTTATGAAAAGGTATCTGATGACAACGCTAGAAAACGTTATGAAAAAGCATGGAACACAACAATACCAAGTGAGCCAGGAAAAGATAATCATCAAATGATTCACGCTATACATGATGGGGATCTAAGAGGATTATATGTTATTGGTGAGGATACAGGAATTGTTGATTCAAATATTAACTATGTAACTGATGCATTTAAAAAGCTCGATTTCTTTATAGTCCAGGATTTATTTTTAACTAAGACTACTGAATACGCAGATGTTGTCTTACCAGCCGTGCCTAGTCTCGAAAAAGAAGGAACATTTACCAGTACTGAGCGCCGAATCCAACGGCTGTATCAGGCACTTGACCCAGTCGGAGGTTCAAAACCAGATTGGATAATTTTGATGGAAATCGCTAAAGAATTGGGCTATGACTGGGGATACACACACCCATCTGAAATCATGGATGAATCTGCGGCACTTGCACCTTTGTTTGCTGGTGTCAGTTATGACTTGTTAACAGGCTATAATAGCTTACAATGGCCGGTTGCTAAAGATGGCACAGATACGCCATTGCTATATAGGGATGAGTTTCCATTCGAAGACGGGAAAGCTAAATTCTACCCACTTGATTTTAATTTAGAATATGATACAGATCAAAAATATGATTTACATGTGAACAATGGTAGATTGCTAGAGCATTTTCATGAGGGAAACATGACGTATAAGTCAAAAGGAATTACAAGAAAGACTCCAAGTGCATTTATTGAGGTTTCACCAGGGTTAGCCAAAGAACGTGGTATTGAAGAGGGAGCGAAGGTGAAGTTAACATCTAAAGCTGGTCATGCTACTGGAATTGTTCATGTAACTGATAGAGTTAGAGGGAAAGAAATTTTTCTGCCATTGAATGACAACGGTAAATCAGCCATTAACTATCTAACAGACAGTAGTGTAGATAAAGATACCAATACTCCAGCCTACAAGGAAATTGCTGTAAGCATGGAAGTTTTGACGAAAAAGGGTAAAAGTCCTATTCCATCGAATAATCATAGGCGTGGAAATAGACAACCACAACTCGGTGTACGTGTAGATAAAAAATGGGAGCGGGATGACTATATTTTTCCAGGAAGTAGGGTGAAGCATGATGGCTAATCCAATTTCAAAAATAAAACGAATGGAAATTCCCGAAGAAGTTACAAAAGAGCAAAACCTTGATGAGGTTACCAAGGCTGTTAGTGAAAATAAAGATGCTATATTAAAAGGAATTGGGTTTTTAAGTACTTTAAATGAAAATGGAATGCTGGATATGACACATGCACTTGTTAAGCAAAAGGAAACTGCACTTGATAATGTGATGCGTGAACTAAACAAACCTCAGTATTCTGCAACACTTGAAAACTTAAGTAAGCTGTTCCTCTTTTTAGGTGAATTTAATGTTGATGAGCTTAAGCAATTTACTGATAAATTAAACACAGGTATGGACGAGGCGCTTAACACGGATGAATCAGAAAAGACAACTTATATGGATTTGATTAAAGCAATAAAAGATCCGGAAATAAACCGTAGTCTAACCATGCTCTTACAGTTTCTGAGAGGAATGGGAAAAGAATAGAAAGGAAAGCTGACCGAGTTATGCTTGGTCAGCTTTTTTAGTTGGATGTTTTTAATGATCCAGCGCTTTCTGATAACGGTTGATTCCCAGTCCGTGACGGTTGATATTTTCGTATAACGGTTGATTCCAACGTATGCTGTGGGGTTTTCAGACACGTGTTTTTAACGCAGGACAAGGAAGGTTTCGACAGTGTTACATCGTACGAATAAAATTGAACTGTATTTCCATAGCGGCCATCTATGTCTTTGTATCAAATGCATTTGCCTGACGCCATAACAATTCATATCTTGCTTACAGATATATATTTTAGATTCAATCCTAAGTTGTACTAATCGAAGTTTTCCTCACATAGGTTCTAATAGGATGAGTGTCACTATTCTCTTGGTAGTCTTACTGCATAAGTTCAACAAAGGATTTAAGCATTAGGAATTGGTGGCATGCAAAGTTTTCTATTTAAAATCTTAGGGAGGTTAGAATTGTGAGTGCTATTTTTATTGCTATTATCGGTCTCATTATCTTTGCATTAGGTTATCGTTTTTACTCAAAATTTGTCGCCGAAAAAATATTCAGACTTGATCCAAACTATGTAACGCCAGCCCATCAATATAAGGATGGAGTAGATTTTGTTCCTACAAATAAATTTGTGTTATGGGGACATCATTTCACGTCGGTAGCTGGGGCTGCGCCAATTGTTGGACCAGCGATAGCTGTATACTGGGGTTGGCTTCCGGCCGTTTTATGGGTTGTTTTAGGGACGGTATTTGCTGCTGGTGTACACGATTTTGGTACATTGGTACTATCAGTCCGCAATAAAGGACAATCGGTCGGAACCCTTGCCCATAGATTAATTGGTCAACGTGCAAAAATACTATTTCTATTTATTATTTTAATACTTGTATTAATGGTAAACGCTGTATTTGCTTGGGTTATTGCAAAATTATTTATATCCTTCCCAGCCAGTGTTATACCAGTATTTATTCAAATACCTTTGGCAATATGGATTGGTGCAGCAGTATACAAACGTAAAACAAAAATGCTTGTCCCTTCATTAATTGCACTAGCTGTTATGTATGCAACTGCAGTGCTAGCAAGTAAGGTTAGTTTCTTACAAATTGACTTAGTGCAGTACATGGGTGGTGAAGGTGGAGCAGGTTTATTTGGTCTAGGTGCCGTTTCAACTGCATTCTTTATATGGATCATAATCTTAATGATTTATGTATATATCGCATCCACATTACCTGTTTGGAAGCTACTTCAGCCACGTGATTTCATTAACTCTCATCAACTTGTAGTAGGACTTGGTATTTTGTATCTAGGACTGTTATTTACAAATCCTGAGATTACAGCACCTATGACAAATGCAAATGCAGATATCTCTTGGTTTCCACTACTATTTATTACGATTGCATGTGGTGCAATTTCAGGCTTCCATGGATTAGTATCATCGGGAACTACCTCTAAACAATTAAATAAAGAAACGGATGCACGTTTTGTTGGTTACCTTGGTGCTGTGGGTGAAGGTATCTTAGCATTAATAGCAATTATTGCTGTTATCACCTTGTTCCCAAGCAAGGAAGAGTTCCTCGCAACTTATAGTAGCTTTACAGCTTCAAGTGGTGCTGGACTTGGATCTTTTGTTCAAGGTGCAAGTAATCTAGCATCTGGTTTAATGATTCCACCAGAGGTAGCGACAACCATCGTATCTATCATTGTTGTAAGCTTTGCTGCTACGACATTGGATACATCTGTTAGATTAATGCGCTATATTATTGCTGAGCTGGGTGTAGAGTATAATGTCCCAGTTCTATCTAAAACACACGTTGCTACTACGATAGCCGTAGTATCAAGTGCAGCTTTGGTTTTGATTCCAGAAGGACCAAATGGATTTGGTTCAGGTGGTTATCTGCTCTGGCCACTGTTTGGTACAGCCAACCAATTGCTTGCAGGAATCAGTTTACTGCTTATTGCGATATGGCTGAAACGACTTGGCAGAAATTACGCTGTTGTTTTAATTCCAATGATTTTCATCCTGTTTATGACTTTAATAGCCATGTTCCAACAAGTGATATTTGAATGGTCATGGTTTGGATCAAGCTCGAATATGCTATTGTTCGTGTTTGGAGCAATCATATTTGTATTCGCATTATGGATAATCTTTACAGCAGTCTCAACATTAAGGGGAAAAGACTCTTCAAAGATTAAATAGGCGGAATTGTCATATACATGTGTAAAAGAGATCATTTCAAAATGATCTCTTTTCGCACTAGATTGGTGGCAAACAATGGAGGTGAGAAGATGTTCGTGCATGTAAAAAAATTGATTCATTTTTATGAGGAAGTTTTAAGTATGCCTCATCGAACTGAAATTGCAAGGGAGCTGCGTGACGAAGATGATTTGTTTTTATTGCTGCTGTACTCTGAAATGATTGGTATACCAAACCCTGTTTACTATTACACCCTTGAGTTATACCCCTATATGATGGAACAATTTCATGACTGGCATTTAAGAATGGGGATGGAAAAATCTCCAATGAGTGGAATTCGCTGCTGTTAATAAAAAGCAAAGGAGGTTGTCTGCCAATGCAGGAACTAATAAATAAGATTGTATTTGTCGGTGGGAAAGGTGGCGTGGGAAAATCAACATCCGCCGCAGCAATTGCCTGGAAATCAGCGAAAGATGGTTTCAAAACGTTACTGGTTTCAACCGATCCGGCTCATAATCTTGGAGATATTTTTGATAAAAAGATTGGGGGAAAGGTAACCTCGGTTACTGCTAATCTTGCTGCACTTGAAATAGATCCTGATATTGAAACGGAGAAGTACATGAAAGGCGTTAAGGAAAACATAAAGGGGATCGTTCACTCACGTATGGTTGAAGAGGTGCATCGACAGTTGGATACCGCTAAGGCTTCACCAGGAGCTGATGAAGCAGCATTATTTGATAAACTTATCTCAATCATTTTAGAAGAAAGCGAATGCTATGATACAATTATTATAGATACGGCACCAACTGGACATACGATTCGCCTGCTCTCACTGCCAGAGCTAATGGGAATATGGATCGAAGGCATGCTCCAAAAAAGACAAAAAACGAATGATAATTACACACAGCTACTAAATGACGGGGATCCAATAGATGATCCAATTTATGATGTATTAAAAAAACGTAAAGAACGATTTTCAGCAGCTAGAGAAATATTACTAAACCCTGAAAAGACAAGCTTTGTGTTTGTACTTAACCCAGAAAGATTACCTATATTGGAAACAAAAAAAGCATTGACATTACTGGACAGTTATCATTTACATGTAAAAACATTGATTGTAAATAAAACACTACCGGAAAATCCAGAGGGAGAGTTTCTTCGAAAAAGAAAAGAGCACGAAGAAAAATATGTGACGATGATTGAAGAATACTTCGTCAAGCAAAAGTTAAGTTATGTTCCGTTATTTTCAAATGATATATCAGATATGGCAGAACTCGAAAAGTTTGGCGCGTATATTTAGAAAGGGATGAATAAATATGAAGGCATTTGTACTGGAAAGTGGTAATTTAGAAATAAAAAACATAGAGGAACCTGTTTTAAATGATGACCAAGTGCTAGTTAACATTCGGACTGCTGGGTTAAATCGGCGTGATGTAGGTATTCCTAATCGTGTAGGCAGGAAGACAGAAACACTTGTCTTAGGATCTGACGGGGCTGGTGTAATTGAAGAAGTGGGTGCACATGTAACTAACTTTTCAATAGGTGATGAGGTAATCATTAATCCTTCGCTTGGATGGTTTGAAAACAGTGATGTACCGCCACAGAACTTTGACATTTTAGGTATGCCTAGCGATGGTACCTTTGCTGAGAAAATTGCAATTTCTGCTGATCAAGTAGAGATAAAGCCAGCACATTTATCGTGGGATGAAGCAGGAGTTATTGCCTTGGCTGCTGTTACCGGCTACCGTGCTTTGTTTACAAAAGGTGAACTGAAAGAGGGAGAGACTGTATTTATTCCTGGGGCTGGAAGTGGAGTTGCGACTTACCTTATTATGTTCGCAAAAAGTGTTGGAGCGAAGGTGATTGTCACATCACGCAGTCCTGAAAAGCGTGCTAAAGCCTCTGAATTAGGTGCGGATATAGTCCTTGATACTGCTAGTGACTGGCCGGAAAAATTGGCTGGTGAAACAGTAGACTTGGTTGTCGACAGTGTTGGTAAAGCTACATTTAATCGATCATTAGAAGTATTGAAAAAGGGAGGACGTATTGTTGTATTTGGTGCTACAACAGAAGATACAGTTGATTTTAACCTGCGAGCATTTTTCTATGGTCAATATCAGCTTCTTGGTACAACAATGGGTAGCAGGGAAGAACTTCGTGAGGCACTTGCACTAATCGATACAAACAACTTCCATCCTATAGTTGATAAATCATTTGAACTGAATCACGCCAAAGAAGCTTTTTATTATCTGAAAGAAGGAAAGCAATTTGGTAAAGTCAGCATTAAGATAAGTGATTAAATAAATTGCTGCCTTTCTGAGTAAACAGAAAGGCAGCAGATTTATTTTTATACTAGTTTTACAAAAAACGGTATTACCGCAATTAATGAAGCGATTAGCGCAGTGGCACAGGAACCAATTTTGTTTTTTGATTTCCAAAGTGTGATGGAAAATCCAATTGTATACAAGAAAATAAGTGTAATCGAAAGCCAAATAATTACTGTCATGTTAATCCCTGATTTCTTTTAGTTTTGGTAATTGACTTTGACGGCCAAATTGTCCGAATGTAATAACGACATCTATTTCTATCTTCATTTCCGGATAGGTTTTCATCCAATCAAATTTCTTATATGAAGGAACTGTTAGAAACTCTTTTCTTGCTAACAAAGACCAGTGGAAAGGTTCTGCTTTAAATTCTTCTTGCGTCTTTTTAACAAAATTCTCGATTTTTTGTTTTAATTCCTTCTCAATTGATTTTTTTAATTTTGCGCGTTTCTCAAGATCTTTTGCATAATCAATCATGCTATGGGCTGATAACACTTCAATTTCAAATGGAATACTTACGTGTATTGTTGGGGTAACAGCTTTTAAATCCATTTCCATCTTATTACTCTTTTTCTTGTTTACTCTGACCGCAACCCGGAACTTTTCGTTAAAAGGGTCTTCGTATGTTGTCAATATGTCAGACGCATTCAATAAGGGATTTAGAATGATGGAGATTCTTGTTTCATCTGCAGAAATTTTATCAATCATTTTACCTTCCTTAAACACAGCTGATCCTGCAAAATTGGTCTGATTGGTCCTACCCTTAAATTCAAAATCACCAGCGGAAAAATGATCATTACCAGAATCCTGTTCACCATTTTCTTCTTTTTCAGTGGAACCATACATTGCTAAAAAAAGATCTGCGTCAGCTTCAGTAATTCTAAAGAATTGAATTAGATCAGATTCTGGCAGCATGCCGGTTTCCACCCCACGTTTTAGTACTTGTTTAAAATATTTATGTGGTCTTGTTTCAAACTTCGGTTTATTATTTTTAAAAAACTCACTTGTTTTCTCCTTCGTTACAAGCATGCTAACGTCACGTCGTATTTCGGGATCTTTCGTTACATCATACATCCAGCGAATGAAATCTTTATCCTTTGCAAAATCTTCTGATACTGCTAATACTTCTACCAAATCGTATGTAATTTCCTTAGCAATAACAGCATTAGCGGTATTTCTAGCGGTTGTAATATCATCAGTAACAAACGAAATGATCTGATGAGGTGGTTCGTCTGTTCCTCCACCTAGAGCTTGTGATCCATGCTCAGGATTTGCTATTAAATAAGTTATCTGAATACGGTTATCTTTTTCAGCCTGATCTATCCCAATTGCAATAACATAAGCTCTTTCTTCAATTTGACTCTGGTTCCAACAACCACTTAGTGATAGTAAAACAACAAGCAGACAGGTAAGCTTAATGACAAGTTTATTTCTTTTTATCATCTTTGTAATCTCCTTTAAGCTTAGCTGCAGACCATAGAATACAAGGTAATAAAAAAAATACTGGCGAAACTATGACTAAGAGGTAATCCCTTGTTTGTGTAAGTGCGATATTTTGATTAACCAACAGCATACCGAGCAATAAAAATAAAGTAGCAAGTGAAGGTATGATATGTTCAAATTCAATGATACGAAATAATCTTCCAAATAAAATTCCATTTAAGTACAGGTAAACAGCAAATCGGACAAAGGCAGCAATCAACCAGAATGGAAAGAAAAACATTTCAATATTTTCCATGAAACCGAAATTAACATAGCGGATAACTTCATGAAAAGGGTAATTCAGCATACGAACTGATTCAAAATCAAATAAAATAATGTATGCAAAAATGGCAATGGATAATTCTAAAATCAAGACTCCAAGTGCAATCCAAGTACCTTTTTTAAAGTCATTCGTGTTTCGGATGTATGGAACCAAGAGACATAAGTAGAGGATATCCCCATAGATAGAGAGCCTTAACGTGCTCTCCTTGATTACCTCCCATCCACCTGGTCCAAAGAAAGGGAAAATATAATTAAAATCACCAAGAATTATGGTAAGAATTAAAGCTAGAAACAGAGATATTTTAATGCAGGGCAGTAGAGCTTTTGCTACTGAACCAATCTGTTCCAAACCTTTTTTTGCTCCATAAGCAGATACACCCATTAAAATAATGAAAATTACAATGGTTGGGGTTCTCGTGAAATACATCGTCCCAATAATTTCAGTATAAATTGCAGTATCGATGATAATCGCAGATGAAGCTATAATCCACAGAGCAAAGATCACGACAAAACCAATATATCTTCCAAACAGGTGAACAATAATTTCCAGCAAACCTTTGTCGTCATAATACATCATTGTTTTTATAAGCAGATAAATAGGAACAACCGCAATAGCACCACTTATTATTGGTGTCATCCAAGCTGCGTTATATAACGAATCAACCAAAATTGTTGGTAAATCATCAGCAAGCTTGGTTCCTATTGTTAGTAAAATAATTGCAATGTATTCCATTATCCCAATTTTTCCAGTGCTTTTTTCCATATATTATTTCTCCTGTTTCTTTCTGATATCCTTTGGTTTCAGATAGCCAGGTCGAAAAATTTCACTTGTTATTTTACTTCTTAAGATGGTATCACCAGATGAAAGGTATTTTGGTGTAAGGGGAGAAAGGTAGGAAACCCCGAATGATTTAATTGAAACCATATAAAACATCCCCAATACAAATATTGCAGTTATCCCGTAAATACCAAACATTCCAGAAGCGATAATAAACACAAATCGCAACAATCGTACGGAATAATTCAGACTAATATTACCTAAAGTGAATGAGCTTAAGCCTTCTAGGGCAACCACAACCACAACGATTGGACTTACAATATTTGCCTGAACAGCTGCCTGTCCTAAAATCAATGCACCAACAATTCCAATTGTTGATCCAATGGTCGTTGGTACACGAAGTCCAGCCTCCCTTAAAAGCTCAAAGGCAATTTCCAAAGTCAAAACTTCTATTACAGCTGGTAAAGGTACTTTTTCCCGGGTACTGGCAATAGCCAGCAATAGGTCTGGTGGGACCATTTCAGCATGAAAAGTAGTAACCGCTACATAAACAGAGGAGGCAAACAAAGCTATAAAAATTGCCACCATGCGTAATATCCTAGTGAAGTTGCCATAAATAAGACGCAGATACTGATCTTCAGCTGAGTGAAAGAATGACCAAAAGGTCGCAGGTAAAACAAGCGATGATGGTGAATTATCCATTAGCAGGACAATATACCCATCCTCTAAAAATTTTGCTGCTCGATCCGGGCGTTCTGTATTTAGAATAGTAGGGAACAAGGATAATTTTCGATCCTCTATGTGCTGTTCAAGTAATGACAGGTTTTGAACAGAGTCAACATCTATTTTGTTTAATCGTTCTTTTACGTTTTTCAACAAGTCATCATTTGCCAAGTCTTTTATATATGCAATAAATGCATCATTATTGGAACGTTTACCGATAACAGTTGATTCAAAAACCAGATTTTCATTTTTAATTTTCTTTCGAATAAGTGATATATTAGTCATTACTTTTTCATTAAATGCCTCTTTAGATCCAAGTAAAGAAATTTCGTTCTCCGCTTTTTCAACACCTCTACCTTGGAAATTAGAAGCACTGATAATAAATGCTTTTTTTTCACCATGAACAAATAAAGCAGCATTCCCTTTGTTTATTTCGTTTAGCACTTCATTAATCTTTTCTTTTGTTGCAACCGATTGAACCGATACTATTGATTCTATTTCCTGTGAAGGATCACGATTAAGCAATAAAGGGGTAATAACCTGTTCCTCAAGAACTGTTGTGTCAGAAATCGTATTTATGTACACTAAAACAGCCTTTCGGTTTAGTCCTCCAATTAAAATGTCCCGGAATTTCAAATCTTTGTTATCAGGATAAGTATAAATTTTCTTGAAGATGTCTACTGTTTTTTCTAAGTTTGCGGGAACAATCTGTTCTTTTAATTCAATAGCTTCTTGTGATGACTCTTGCCTATAAAGATCTTCTACATTCTTGTATATGTATTTTCTAAATAGTCTCTTAAACATTAAAGCAACTCCAGCACTTGTTTTTCTTATAGTGCACTTTAATGAGTTTAATTATGTATGGTACCAGGTTAGTTATTTATTTCTGTTTTTTAATGGAGTTTTCATGTAACTTACACATATGTAGAGCATATAAAAAAATAAACCCGGCTATTGATGCCATTGTTGAAGAATGGTTCACTGATGCATTGAACGAGGCAAAGATAATGGATGAGCGGCTTAACGATGGAAAAAAGAAAGGACCATTATACGGTGTGCCGATTAGTGTAAAATAAGCTGTATGGACGAACAAATAATCCGTGGGACCTTACACGAACTGCTGGTGGGTCCAGTGGTGGTGAAGGTGCTTTACTTGTAGCTGGTGGATCTGCTGTGGGGATTGGTTCTGATATTGGTGGACCATCCGTTTCCCTAGTCACTTATTTGTTATGGCAGGAAATTATGTCATCTGATGGTGGCAAGGGAATAGAAAAAATTGCATTTCCAAGTGACCGTACAAGTGCCTTAAAAGAATATGGGAAAGAGAAGTTAACCAGGAAGTCCCAATTTCACCCTTATCTAACCTAGGGATTAATGAGAGCTAATTTATTTAAACCAAACCCGGAACGGAAAAAGGAGATTGCAAGCATTATTATGGAAGGGGATAAGAAACTGACTGAGTACCTTGCTAATCGGTTGTTGATTTTTTCGTTTTATCATACAGGAGCACCAAAACACGGAGGGGTCTATCGAGAAATCTTTTTAATTAAAAAGACTTAAATGAATTATATGCCCTATGTCGCATATGCAAATGTTTGGGGACTGCCTGCCTTAACAATCCCAGTTGGTAAAGATGAAAGCGGCATGCCTATTAGCATACAGATTATGAGCTCTAACGGAAATGAAGATGCTTTATTTCGTCTGGGAAAGATACTTGAAGAACAATTTGGAGGTTATCAACGTTGTACACAGCTTGATTAAAATAACTACCGGCTGCACGATGGCACTAGAACACTATTTTAAGTAAGGTGAAACAAGATCAATTGCTTGTTGAAGTTTTTTACTATTTTTCTGATACAGGTCTTTTGCTGTTTGATTTTCGGTACCTAATGAAAAAAGCTCTAGATCGGCCTGGCACTTTTTAAGATTTGCAAGCAGTAGTGGTTTCTCAGAAGGGGATGGAACAGAGATCTTATCATCATATAGATCTACCGTAATCTGCCCATCCGTATCGGCCTGAGCTAGAAAAACGTTTTCCACACTAACATTTATTTTGTCGAGCTCTGTTTCTAACCAGTTTGTATTTAATGAGAGATTTGCTAGTGGCTCGAGTAAAACCTTTCCGTCCATAACAACTGTTTGGGGTTCTCTTTCAGTTGGAAGCTTGATACCAAGAACTTTAGCAGTTAATGGTTGATTTTCTTTTTTGGGCATAACATTCAAATTTCCGGAAGGTTCAAGCACTGCAAACTCAACATCTGCTGTCTTAAATATCTGATTCGAACGGAGCTTCTCAAGTAACTCGTCACTGGTAAACCGTTCTTTTTTCATGTTGTCTTCCATTACTTTTCCATCTTGAATGAAAACAGTACTTTTACCCTGTGTGAAACTCCTAAACGATTTACTTTTCTCAGAAATAATTTCAACAGCAAACGGAATAGCGAACCAGACAAACAGGGCTGCAATAGCATGAGAAAAAGTGCTATTACCGTCTGCTGTATGCATAGCAACAATACTACCGATGACAATCCCTGTAATATATTCAAATACGTTCATTTCTGAAAGTTGTTTTTTCCCCAGTGCTTTTGTCATCAAAAACAGAACTATAATTAAGATAATAGATCTGGCGATAACATTAACCCAATCAGGCATTCGAAAATTCCTTTCTTTTATTGCTAACTTTTATATTGTGGTTCTTCTTTAACAAGGTAAATAACTTGTTTTTGCAAATCATCTTTCACATCGTCAATAATTGTTTGGGCTTCTTCATATACCTGTTTCGCCTGTTGATTTTGTGTTTTATTTGCTAAAAGACTTAACGTTGCTTCTGCACTCTTTAAAGATGAGAAACAGCCTTTAACTTGTGAACCTATTGTCATGTTATTTTCCTCCTAGCCCTTTGGTTTAAATAACAGCGCTCCAATCATTCCAAATATAATAGAAGCGGAAATACCTGAACTTGTTATTTCAAACATTCCAGTTACAACACCGATTAACCCATGCTGATCGGCTTCATCCATTGCACCTTGCACTAACTGGTTTCCAAAGTTTGTAATTGGCACTGTAACTCCAGCACCTGCAAAATCGATTAATGGTTCATAAAGACCAAATCCATTTAAAATAGCACCAGACACAACAAGAATGCTTAAGGTGTGACCAGGCGTAAGTTTAAAAACGTCAAACATAATCTGTCCGATCACACAAATTGTTCCTCCAATAACAAATGCCCAGAAAAAAATCATTGATTTTCACTTCCCATTTCAATAGAAACTGCATGTGCGATACATGGAATTGGATCCTTTTGCTGAACACTTAAAGTCGAATGTAATGCTCCAGTTGCGATAACGAGTATCCTGTTTAATTCTCCTTGTTTCATTTTGTTTAAAAAGTGTCCATATGTGACTACTGCTGAACATGCAGCACCACTAGCACCTGCTAAAACTGGTTGTCCTTCCCGGTATATAGTAAGTCCACAATCTACATACTGGTTCTCTAATATGTTAACACCTTGTTTTTTCAGAAGGTCTAATGATACCTTTCTCCCAACATGTCCTAAGTCACCAGTGATGATTAAGTCATAATAAGAGGGTTCAATATTACGGTCCCTTAAATGGGTTTCTAACGTATCAACTGCTGCAGGTGCCATAGCACCACCCATATTAAAAGGGTCTGACATTCCCATATCAACTACCTTACCAATTGTTGCAGATGTTACTGCTGGTCCAGTTCCAGTTTTAGCAACTAAAGCACAACCCGCACCAGTCACTGTCCATTGTGATGTGGGTGGTTTTTGTCCCCCATATTCAGTTGGATAGCGGAATTGTTTTTCTGTAGCAGCATTGTGACTTGCGCTGCCACTTAAAATATAGTCTGCGCCATTTCCATTTATAATAAAGGCAGATAAAGCAAGGCTTTCCATTGACGTAGCGCATGCGCTAAAGATTCCAAAGTAAGGGACATCAAGTGTTTTAGCGGCAAAGCTAGTTGGTGTAATTTGATTAATTAAATCACCACTAATAAAAAATTGAACTTGTTCTTTTTGAATGGGGCTGTTTTTAATTGCATGCTGACAGGCTTCCTCCAGCATCATTTGTTGTGCTTTTTCAAAAGAAGCCTGCTTTAACCACATATCATCATGTAGTATGTCGATATCATTTGGTATGTTGCCGTTTGCTTCAAAAGGTCCACCAACAGTTCCGGTGGAAATAATGACAGGTTTGTTTTCAAATACCCATGTCCGATGACCGACTAACATTTATAATACCCCCCACATAATTAATAGTGTTTTAACAAGTGCTACGACAAAAGCTGAGAAAACGCCGAATAAAATCACAGTTCCTGCCAATTTAAACATATTTGAACCTACACCTAACACAAAACCTTCCGTACGATGCTCAATCGCAGCAGAAATTACGGAGTTTCCAAATCCCGTTACAGGCACTGCTGAACCAGCACCACCAAATTGTCCAATTCGATCATAGACACCAAAACCAGTTAAAAGCATCGTTATAAAAATTAATGTTGCTACTGTAGGATTCCCAACTGTTTGTTCGGTGAAATCAAAGTAATAAAGATAGAATGTAGAGATTAACTGACCGATAAAACAGATGAATCCTCCAACAAAAAAAGCTTTTACACAATTTTTAAAGACAGGCCTTTTTTCCTCTCTTTGTTGTTGGAAGGCTTGATATTCTTGTGCACTAGGAGGCAGTTTTTTCTTTTTTTTATCAGCCATTTCTACTCACTCTTTCATTATGTTTTTTCGTGAAGTAATTCCTTCAAGTGTTTTACTTCTTTTTCTAATTTTTTGTTACTAATTTCATTTTTCGATACCTTTTTTTCTAACTTGTTTAGTTCAAACACTAGTTTTTGATCTGTTGAAACTTCAGTTTTAAGATGAGGGAACTGTTTTTTAATTTTTTTTGCAGCTTTTTCCTCAAATGTTGTTAATTTAATTCTATCTATTTGATGTACTTCAAGCGCAACAAGCAATATTTTGTCTGTGTTGACAGCATAGATTTTTGTCGTTTCATGATAGCTTTGTAACGTTTTTTTTGCTTCTTGTGAAGGAGATTGATCATGTGTTGAAGGATTACTCATGTTAGACGTCTCAGGCTCTTTTTGGTCTTTAGAAGTTTGGGGACTTGTGTTCGTATTACAAGCACCCAAAATGGCTAGTGCCAATATAATCACTACTTTTTGTATAATCATTTTATCATCACCAACTTCTTTAGGATTATGTAGCAGAAGGGCTGAAATAAAAATCAATCCTTTCATGGTTATACTTCCTTATATTGAGGTTCTTCCTGCTCTATTTCCTGTAAACGGGGTTCAACACTTTGCAAAATAACGCTTGTCTGTTCTGCTGCATTTTCATATAATTTTTTTGCTTGTTTATTTTGTGTTTGCAACGCAAATTGTTCAAAACTTGCTTGGGCGCCCCTTAATCCTGCAATAGTCTGTTTTACTTGACTTGACACTGTCATAATAATTCCTCCTTCAGTTACTCTTAGAATTGTATTTTTTGTCGTTATTATACTTTTTATTTATTTCCTTTATATGTTAATATAGTAATACAATAAACGGAATTTTTTTTATACTATAATAATAGAATGATTGAATTTTTTAACTATAATTGAAACTTTTTATAGAATTAAACCGTCATACGTAATAGAAAGACACCAGTTGGGAGGAATATTGTTTGAAATTTAGTAAAATTTTATTGTATATAGTCTCCATAGGTGCACTAGTGATTTCTATTTTCATTTTTGAGGGATTTGGAAAAACAACGTTAGTATCAAATAGAACCGGATCGACACAGTTTGGTGATTTCACACTACATATTAGAGTTGAAGAAGAAAACCACGAAGTAAAAGTTTTTCGATCCATACAATATAGAGGTGAAAAACCTGTAGAAATTAAGCATCAAACACCATTAATATCTGTATCTTTAGGAAAAAAGAATCATGATTTTACAGGAAGTACGCTTAAAAAAACTTTAAATCCTGGAAACAGCTACTACCCTCAAAGTGCAAGAATAATGAAAGTACCCGAGAAGGCGGGGGTATATACTTTGTATTGTTTAGCGGAATTTGAACTAGATGGTAAAATCGAAAAAATTGAATACAGTGAAAAGTTAACTTTTGAATAGTAAAAAAACAGCACCATTATATATGTAACGGGTTCACTTCAGGGGTGCAAACATTAAAAACACATTATAAAACACACGGTTTTTCACAAGAAAATTCCCGTGTGTTTTTTTTATTGATATAACAGTATTTATTGTTAAATTATTGCAATTTCACACCCTAAATCGCATAATGAATCACATATATGGAAATAATAATTGTAGGGTATGTGAATTTGATG
Organism: Virgibacillus sp. DJP39; assembly: GCF_049310925.1. NCBI lineage: Bacteria > Bacillati > Bacillota > Bacilli > Caryophanales > Bacillaceae > Virgibacillus > Virgibacillus sp. DJP39. The sequence continues at coordinate 32,150 of NZ_JBMERP010000035.1, forward strand.
TGATTTGGTATGTGAATTGGTATTGGAGGAGAACTTATTGGAAAATTTAAAATTTATTAAGCCTAAGAATAAGCAATTAACAGAAGTCAATTGGAAAATATCTGATAGAACCCGTGCCATTGTGAAATATTATGCGGAATACTCTAAGTTCACCGAGGATGAAGTGGTAGATGAATTTTTAATAAACATTTTATGCGATGAAAACTTCAACGAGTGGATTAAGAATAAACGTTATAACAAAAGGATTATCAGTGATGTTTATGGTACGGAGGAAACAGATAATGGCTAAGTTGAAGCGTTTGGCTAATTTAAATGATGAAGTTGTAAAGGTAATCGAACCCTTATCATCAGATGAACTTCTTAATAGACATCTTCAATACCCGTTGTTAAAACCGTTAAAATTCGGGAAGTCTTTCGGTAATCCATATATTCCAGTGGAATTAGAGTATAAAGGGATTCCACACTATATACATTTTAATCATTGCGTTAATCCTTTTTGTGATTGGTTTGGCGAAACACAAAAGAAATACGAACATATTAAACATAAACCCAACCGATATAGATTGAGCAGCCAGGGAAAACATAGAGGTGATGCGATTGTTTGCAATCCAGAACCTGAAAAGTCATCGAAAAATAAATCACATAAGTGTTCCGTTACAGCTGTTTCCAACTGGTCTGTTGCAGAAGAAATCAAACGCTTGGCTACACTTGACCAAGTGAAAGATATAAAACCAGAATATCAATTTCATAAAGAAGGCTGCACGATTGACGCAAATCCTTTCAAACAATCTAAGGAATTCTATCGGCGAGGAAAAAGTAGTGGTGGTTCTCAAAAGTGGCAGTGTAAATACTGCAAAAAAATGACTAATGTTCTTCCAAATCGAGAACAGAAGTTTACTTACAACCAAAAGAAAAATGATGTAATGCCTATATTTGCAAAAATGCTCGTGAATAGAACACCAGTCAGTCGTGCCTGTGAAGTTTTGGATATCTCCCCGAAGACGTATTATCATAAACTAGAGTTACTCTATAAACGTTGCTTAGAATTCCTTGAACGTTACGAACAAAAACCCTTAAGCCTGTTGTCATTTGATTCTATGTGGCTCAACACGGATAAGATGATATACAACCTGAATAACGTTCGAAAAAGAGGTCACGGTGGAATCAGATATAACAATACCGAGGATAAGTTAATGCAGACACACATTATTGTCACAGGCGATATTGATACAAACTACATTTTTCGCTCTGATGTAGCATATGACTGGGGTATTACATTGGATGATATTTACCAAGATACAATCTATTTCAAGGAAGACCACTTGCACGATTTTTCTAAAAAAAATGCACGATTACGGTTTTCTTATGCTCCGCAACCACCAACTAAAAACGATAATGAAACAAGTATTGAATTTAACAATTTATTGAGTGAATTCAGTAGAAGAAGCAAATACATTGATGGTATGCACACAAATTCTGTTTACACTGTTCTCGCTCATTTGTGGTTAATTGAGCGAAGTATAAATGCTAATAAATGGCGTTTTGTAACGGATGAAGACGATACACTTATGAGTGGTATTTACCGAATTTTTGCCGATGATATTAAATCAAGCACAGCACACCACTTTTTATGTAAAATTGACCGTGATAAGAGCCTCCCAGATGCTTATCAGGAATATATAAATGCTATAAATGAAAATAAGGATTGGGGAGAATTGAACGGTTTTACAACAAAGTCATTAAATAGATTGGCACATTCCAGATTAGTATTAAAATTGAATACACATCAGTTTCATAAAGTCGATACAGATGGAACATCAACATACAATGTTTGGGCTAAAAACCCAATAAATCACCCTTTACCACCAAAAGATAAAGGTGACTTTACAGTGGATTGCAAGACTGATTTAAGTCACTTAATAATGGTGATTACTTAGTTTCCGAACAAGATCCAAGTGGAACGGATTCAAAAATGCATGGATATATATACCCTGATTCTAATGGAGACTTTTGCCATTCATTTTCGGTAAGAACACTTGTAGATGGTGATAATAACAAAGCAGAACTTGTAATAGGATTTAGTGTTAATGGATTTAATGAAACGGTTACCATTAGAATTAGGGATTAATTAATTCTTTATATTTTTATTTTCTTCAAATACTATTTCAAATGTTTCTTTGTCACTGAAATTCTTAGATTTAATTATATTATGAATTTTATTTTTTATATTTTGTTTTTCTTTTAAAGTTATTTCTTTAATAGGTTCTAAGTGAATTACTTGGGTTGGAAACTTTTCAGCATTTCCTATAATGGTATGAAGCCGAAACTTAGTCCCATCTAGATTTTTAATAATACTTTCCCCTAAGTGTCCGGTTCTTTCATTTAAATCTTTAAAATATTCAGATGAAAACTTCATAGTTTCGTCTGATGATTTTTTTTCAGTAGCCGTTAATGAAACGCTAAAAGTTGTAATTAATGCAATAGCTAAACCCAAAGAAAATATTAGAATAAAATTCTTTTTTTTCACTGTATCACCAACCTTTTTTTCTAGTTTTGTCTCTTAATAAAAAGGTATGCGTTTCCAAGGCAAATAATGTCCTAACAGTGATTTTTAATACTATAAAAACCATAGATCATTGCGGTCTATGGCTTTTATTTTTCCTTTGATTCCAGTACCTTCTATCTTTCCCAAAGGTACTATCATTTTCCCTGTTATCTAAACTAGTCTCAAAAACAGTTTAGTGTAATTCGTCGATTTTATGTACCTAGTAATTGTTTTTATAGATTAATAGAGTTAAATGTAAGCCAAACAAAAGAAACGTAACTATGACCTCTTAAAATTAATTTAAAAGGCATATAATGTAATTATTCTACAAAGATAAATATATTTTTGTAAAATAAATTTGAACATAACCCCAACAAAAAAAAGTCTATATGACACCTTAAAATTAGTTGTAAGGTGTCATATAGACTTTTTCGTTCTCCAAACCAAAAGGAGGAACGATTCCAAAAAATCGAAATTCTAATCGTTTAGTCTTTTAATCTTTTTTTAAGAGGTATTTTAACCTAATTTGGTGAATTTTTAGTATAATCTATTGATTTTAGAATTTGAATTCTATAAGGTGGGAACATATTAAAAATTAAGGAGGTGAAAAAATGTCGAATAATTTAAAGTCTAA
>NZ_JBMERP010000036.1:0-34850 GCF_049310925.1 Virgibacillus sp. DJP39
AGTAGACTATTTCGATTAAGGAACATTTTGATTTCACCGTCTTCCAACCCGCTAAAACCCATCCTTATTCGAATATTAATAAAAATAAGGTACTGCCAGTGGAGGGCTTCTCCAAGACAGTACCTTTTTACGAAAATAAAAATCAATTTTAGTTATTAACTAATGTTAATGTCACATTGTCAATTTGTAAGTTGGCTTCACTTTTTGCTTCTTGATAGAAAGCAACTTCAAGATTGCCATTCGTTACTTCAACTGTTCCTTGTATTTTTTCATACTCATCACTATGAGAAATATTGATGTGTATTGGATCTCCTCCATAACCTGACAATTCCATTCTACTTATGTCAGGTGTGCCATTATTTTGCTTCACCATAGCACTGATTGTATACGTCCCGTTTTCAAGATCTGTTACACTCTGTGAAAGCTTTGCGCTATAGGAGCTGGAATACCAAATCCAATATTTACTACCTTCATATGCGTCAGCACTATCTACACCACCGTAACCTGTACCTGTCAATGTCCAACCTGTTGTACCATTTTCAAAATTTCCGTTCGTTAAGGGATCATCATAGCCAGGAACGTTTACTTCTGGTTCCTCTTCACCCTCAACAAATATTTTGAGTGGTCCAATTGGCCCAGCATAAAAACCACCGCCAAATGAGGCATCAAACACCCTGATACTAATTACATTTTCCTCGCCATAGTTGATTGCCTCAGCTGGAATTACGTATTCTCTATCCCAATCCCATGCCGAGATCAATCCTTCTTCACCTTCTCCAGTTGGGAAAGTTCCAGATTGGCCAATCTGTTTTCCATTAAAGTAGGTCATATCAACATCATCGATCTTACCCAACTTTACTTTCAATGAATGTCCTTCCCATTCTGCTGGAATGTAGATAGTTTTTCTATACCATCCATATACATTATCTTTTGTGTAGCTAGAGTGATCCTCCCAACTTGCTGGTAGCTTAACTACTTCCCACTCTCCATCATCATAATCCGCTTCCTTCCAACTAAGGTCATCCCCTTTTTGGAATAGCCATTCTCCAGTCATTTCAATAGAAGGTAATCCTATAGTTTTTTCATTCAGATCACCCAAGGAAACCTTGAATATACCAGTTTCTTTAGCAAGCTCGTAAGTCATCGTTACTTCTTTGCTTGCTCCTCCTGGTTGAGCAGGTATTTCTACTATTTCACTTTTAACTACCTCACCATTTACATAGAGTGGTACTTTTGTTTCCCCTGCATAACTTCCATAGTTAACTATATCAGCTGTTGCTGTAATCGTTTGACCTTGTACCGTGACATCTAAGTTATAATACTCAAATGTTGGTTCTTTCTCACTAACCGTTACTTGTCTTGGATCTAAATCATTTACACTAATTTGATAGTTTCCTGCTTCAAACAATTTATTGTAGGTTAAGTTTATTTCTTTCGTGCTTTTAGGATCTACTCTCACAAAATTTTCTGCTACAATTTCGCCGTCAATTTTTAGTTCTACTTTTTGACCTACAATGTCATTCCCTTTATTTCTCACATCAACTTTCACATTAAATTTATCATTAGACTGAATGTCTACAGGAACGTCTGAGTAAGAAACCTTTACTCTTGGATCCTTGTAATTAGGAATTTTTGCAATCTCTTTTTTAGACGCTGGATAAATTCTAACTGCTTGCCCTCCGCCTGCTGTAAGGGAAGCTATTAGCGTATCCTTAGACTTTACAATTAATTTGTTGATAGAAACTGCAGTTGGATTCGTTTCCAAATCAGCGTCTGTGGCATCAGAGTAAATCTCAGCTACATACTTTTTTCCTTTATCCAAGAAGTATAGCTCTACCTCTAAGTCTCTCCCGTTTTCATCTGTAATACTTCCGATATACCATTCTTCTCCACTACGCCGGACAATAGTGGCATAATCACCAATTTCAGCATTCGGAACCATGATATCATCCCAGGTTACGGGGACATCTTTAATAAACTGAAATGCCGGAAGAATATTTCCATCTTCATCCTTATAATTTTCCGGTAAATCCGCAACCATCTGAACTCCACTAGAAATAGTTACATACAATGCCAGTTGTTTTGCACGTGTAGAATGAACCCGCGTATCCGCATGAGAAATCTCTACATCGAATATTCCTGGTGTAAAATCGATTGGTCCAGCCATCATTCTAGTAAATGGCAGGATAGTATCATGTTCTGGTGGGTTGTTTTCGTCACCAAATGCAGCATATTCCATACCCATTACACCTTCACGACTCATCCAGTTAGGGTAGGTTCGCTCAAGACCAGTAGATTTAATGGGTTCGTGTGTGTTAATCATGAGTTGGTATTTGGCTGCCTTCTTCACAGCATTATTATAGTGATTCACCATATATTGACCATGGTGTTTCTGCCCCTCTGGATTATGCATACCATTATCAGCTACATAACCACTCTTAATCGCATGAATACCTAATTTCTGGTATAAACTATAGGCTTCATCCATTTGCTCCTCATAATTAACGATATTTCCTGATGTTTCATTATGCATAATATAGGAAACATCCCGATCCTTTGCATACTGAACAACTTCTTCTAAATCATAGTCAGGGTACGCTTCGGTGAAATTAAATTTGTCGCCATTTTCTATCCAATTACCATCCCAGCCAATGTTCCAACCTTCCACTAAAAGACCGATGTTTTGGTTTTCAGTATCTAGATATTCGTTGGCGAAGTCGATATACCTTTTGGCATTTTCTGTTGTAGCCCCATGCTTCTCTCCAGATGCCCAGGTTGATTTACCACTTATCATTTCCCACCATATACCAACATATTTCATCGGTTCTATCCAAGATGTGTCCTTTATATCAGTTGGCTCATTCAAATTTAAAATCATATCTGACTCAACAAGTTCCCCAGCATCTCCACCAACTTCAATTGTTCTCCATGGTGTTTCTATAGGGAACGCATCTTTTTTCACCTTTACTCCGTCAGGCCATGGTGCTAAATGACTTTCAAGCGTATTTTCTTTTCCATCTACCGCCTTTAAAGCCATTCCTGCGTAATCGATTAAAGCTGCTTCGTGAACAGTGAGATGTATTCCTTCAGGCGTCTTCATCGTAAATGGAGTACTGACTTCCTGTACCTCACTTAGAGGGGTTTGGCTGTAATTATATTCATAGCTATCCCAGTCGTTAGGTATCCACCAGGAAGTATTATTACTCGCAAATTGAAATTCAGTTTCTTCTGATGTGATTTCAATTTGTTCACTTTCAAAACCACCCTGATCTGGTAAGACGTATCTAAAACCAAGACCACTATCGAAAACTCTAAAGATTAAATTCATTTTTCTATGTGGTGCTTCTTTCTCTTGTAAGTAAACAGTTAATTCTTTGTAATTGTTTTTTATTTTACTCTTTTCTCCCCAAACAGGTTCCCAAGTTTCGTTAAAACTATCCTTAGTAGTTTTAATGATTTCAAGATTATCCTTTAATGGTGATTCGCCCTTGAATTCGAATCCCAAAGTCGAAGGACTAACAAGTTTAACCCCATTATAGGAAAGCTGATAACTAGGCGCTCCATCCTCAGTTAATTGAAAACCCAAATTAACCTTTCCGTTTGGGGAGCTAATAGAATTGTTAACCTCCTGTTCATCATCAACTGAACTCAATAAAGGCTTTGCCTGAACACTTGTTGCGGTGGAAACGGCTAGGAATACACTTAGCATAAGACAAAGCATTCTTCCAAACTTATTCTTCATATTTTATCCTCCTTTATTAATTTTGAATTTCTAGAAGTTAAATATCTCCTTCCTTCTCCCCCTCAGTTTGTCCGATTACAAAGAAAACGCTTACATATACTAATATACAGAATATTAGACCGACTTAAGTGGTAAAAACCTTTACTTTTTTATTATTACCTTCACTTTTTAAAGATTATTATTATTTTTGTTTTCGAGCCCATGTCTCTCATCCTTAATCTATATGGACATCAAGGACATTTTTAAACTGGATATCTTTGTCCTCTAATCGAATTAAACCACTGTTCGCATTGATTTTTAGCAGTTTTCCTTTAGCCATGCAATAATGTGGCTCATCATAATATTTAATTTCTACTGATAAATTATTGCTCAAGGCACATTGAAGTTTTGCATCTAATTCTTCTATTTGCTGCTCATCAAGAATGGGCTTTTCTTTATGATCATCTTCATCCCACATTTTCTTAAGCAGCTCAATGTGCTCCGGCAACATCATTGCAGTCCATTTTTTTGTACCACGATCATTTACACTCATTACTAAGCACCCATCCTTTTTCTAACCGATCCAACTGACAGTATATTTTCAAGCTTGAACGTTCTAATCGTCCTTTTGGTGTAGCAATAAGCCATAATCATTTCATCATTAATTTTTAGAACCCTAATTACTCGTTGGGATACCTGATTATCATTAGACAGGTAGATCATTTCGATCTTTTCCTTCTTTTGAATAGACCTGATTATCATGTTTTTCATGATATAACCTCCACATTAGGAACATTTGTTCTCATTATAGCATAAATGTTCTAAACGTGATACTAAGTCAGAAGTTTTTTTAACTAAAAAAATATGGCAATATCCTTGTGAAGAATAATGCCATATACTGGGAAATAGGTGCCTTTAGTTTTTATTTTGTACTATTTATGCTTTCTTTCGCTTTGAGAATCATTCTTTGATTTATGTTTTTTCTTTTCATCTTGCTGTTCTATCTTCAAGTCTTCCATAGGGATATCATCTACTAGTTGCTGCTCACTAAACTCATCCTGTTCGGTTCTATTTTGTTCACTTTTGTTTTCATTCGTTCTCATTTCATCCACTCCTTCAATGTTTCCTTCTAATTAATTTAGCCTGTTTCTGGAAACAATAAACCTAATAGTTCAAATATAAAACCAGATTGGAAAATGAATTGAAACAAAAAGTAGGGATGTAATCTATTTGCTTTCCAAAAATCCGATGTTTTCATGCACTTTATAAATCCTCTGAAAACAATCTCTTCAATAATTATTACTTCTTCTACATATCAGATTCAAATGATTTCAGAATAACCTTTGTATCCTGTTCTCTTTCCGATGAGATAAAAATCAATAAATTTATTTTCATGATAGTCTCCTTCTATACATTGTATTAATTTCCGCTAGGCTAGTTGAAACTACGGTACGGTGGATTAGTTCCTCCTTGTTCATCAATCGTTAATTGTCCTCGTTTTACTATATATGAAGTATACCAATATCCGCTTCGGTACTGACTAGACCATCGTTCGGTGAAGGTTACTACATATGTTTCATCTTGCACTCTTTCTACCTGCGTTTCTCTAGTAACAGTATAATTACCAATATTTTGTTTCGTTTCTCCAATTTTTTCTGGGAAGATTTCAATTATCGTTCCTTCTCCAGAAGTAGCAAATTCTACAGCATCTTGCTTTGAAAAAGGTGGCATGGTAGGAGAGATGATTTGAAGTACGCCCCATAAGATACCGTATATTACGAGTGGCACGATTATAAACAGTCTCATTCTTTTTTCTTTTAAATCCCTTGTATAAATCCATCTATCTATAAACGCATAGAATAAAGCTGCCAGTAACCCATATAACGCGGCGTACCAGAATGTAAACAATAGTCCATTTGCTAACCCAAATAACCCATGCAGTGAAACATAAATCCAGTTATTGTGTTTAAACCATCTTTTTTGAGCAAACTTTACAATAAATGAAACTGCATTTCCATATATTAGAACGATTACGCCCACATAAACTATGTATAGAAAGGTCCAACCCATGAGTTGATTGCCAAGGTTATACTGAAATTGTGACTCTAAAAGTGAAACAGAAGCTAGTGTGATAGAAACTAGTGTGACAGTGACAAAAGTCGTTATTAACTTTCGGATAACACTATCTCGAAAATTATGTTCCATCTGTTCACTCCTTTCACTTAATTAGAAAAATTCATATAATCCAGCTTCAAAATACGTAAACTCTTCCTCAGATACTTTATAACGTGTATAACCTTCATAAAAAGATTGTTTTAGAAAAGCGTTATCCGCAAAACCTCTAATTGCTAGTGATTCATCATACCTTGGGTCACCTACCGTCATTGCAGACACATCAATAAATAACCTTACTCTTCCTGCCACAACAAGAACATTGTCTGTTGTACAATCCCCATGTATCATCGTCTGTTGTACTGGAAGTAGTTTAGTTGACTGTAATTTCTCTAAAAGTTGTAAACTACCATCTGTTTGTCCATCGTTTACATATCTTCCAGCTTCCACCAGCTGCTCCTTTAACCAATCAGTATCCTGATTTAACGTTTCCATTATACTTGTTTGATGAAACTGATGAAGAAAATATCCAAAACTTCTTATTAGCTCTTTCTTTTCTGTTGTATTTTCAGCCTGGTTTAAAGCAGAAGTTAAGGTGATTCCTTCCTCAAATGACATGATTAGGTGACTGCTGGCTTTTTCCTCTATGTAACCGTAATAATTAGGCACTTGGATCAAATTATTGTACTTAAGCTTTTCTAATACTAGTGCCTCTTTCTTTAACCATTCTCGATATCTTTTATTATACGAATTTTTAAGTAAGTAGGATCCACTGTCTGTTATGATTTTACTTACTTCAGAAGTACAGCCTTGTTCATTTAGAATGCTTTCCTTATTTATTGTTCCAATTATTTCCCCAATTTTTTCGCGTAATTGTGTATTCATTCTTCTACACCGCTCTCTGCATAAAATCTAAACAAAATCCCTCACCCGCTAAGAGAAAACTCTATTATCAATGATTCAGTTCGAAATGGTCTTCTTTTAACTTTACAATTTTAATAGCAGTGTTTAGTTCCTGAATTTTTTTTGCTAAACTTTCCACCCCATAAATTTCAGTGAAGGTATGACTGCCAACTAAAAGATTAATCCCTGCAAATTGAGCATATTGAATTGTATATAAAGTTGCTTCACCTGTTATGTAAGTATCACAGCCATCTTCAAGTGCCATTTTAATATAATTTGAAGAATGACCAGCCCCGGTTAATACTCCAACTTTCTTTACCTGTTTTTCGTTATTTTTCCACATTCTAACCGGTTCCTCTAGCTCATCTCTCATTCTTTTAACAAGCACGTTAAAATCAATAGGTTCGTTAAATTCACCAACGCCAGGTACATCACCATTATCATAGATGGAGTATTTCGTAACGCGATCAATCCCAATGACATTCATAAGGGATGTGCACGTACCAAATTCTACAAAATCCAGTGGGCCATGTATCCAGAAATGACTAATATTATACTCTTTTAGTTTTTTTAGACATTCCTCTTTTAATCCATAAATGAAATCCCATGCATCGTGATGTGTGACCATTAATTCAACATTATTTTCGGCAGCGCTTTCAATTGTTTCGAGAGACAAATTAGTCGAATAGCCAACCGTTTTAAACGAGCCCCTTGATTTATTAGTAAAGCCATAGTCATCATCAAGTTCTTCCAATAACTCTTTATTAAAAAGCTTTCTGATTGTGTGTTCGAATTGCTCTAATTCCATCATTTACCCTCCTGTTATATCATTTGCTGTGTACTGCTGTTGCAAACTTCTCGGTTGATTAATTAGCGTCTGTTTTTAGTTTCTCAATTATCAAATAATCCTTCGTTTTGTCAACTGCTATGTTATTTGTATTGGCAAAATTAATTAATTGAACTAAAATATCCTTTGGTTCAAAATCAGCTATTCGAATATTTATTCCTTTTTTCATATGTATAAGCGTACATTTTTTAGCCCACCCAATTCGTGTGAATTTCAATTTTACTATTTGATTGGGATAAACTTCTTTTTTAAAAATGGAAAGGTTGAAAAATAGTATCTGGTATACTAAATGGTCCTTATTAATTCTAAATCTAAACTGCAAGGGGATTAACAAAAGGGCAAAAGCCCCAAATAGAAGCAGTGAATACGCCCCTCCATAATCTATCAGGTCATTTAGTATTATAAATATGAACAGACTAAGAATTAAGAGCCTTTGTGATTTCGCTCTATAGACCATATGCATCCCTCCAGTTCTTACCATTAGTGATCCATTAGTTTAATAGTGTCATTCCAGCCGTAAAGGTGAATAGTAAAGATAAGAAAATACCAAAAATACAACAAATAATACCAGTTGTAACTTTTCCTTTTCTTTTTTGTTTAAAATGCTTTATCTCTTTTAATGCTATTACGCCATAAATTAGTCCAACAATCCCAAATACTAATCCTACAGCTACAAAGGAAGTAACAATTGATAGAATCCCAAGAACTAGTGCTACAATACCTTTTCTATTACTCTTATTAGAAGTATCATATGAAACATCTACATTACCCATTTTCACTCATCCTTCTCTGACTACATATTTATCCTTGTTCAACAAGAAAGAGAATATCCCTTGCATACCACTATTAGATTGTTAAACTTGAATCCTTCCATCCATAAACAAGTTCATTTAGTCTTTTTCCTGAAATCTCTATCTCAACAGTATCAATCTTAATTGCCCCAAGGGACTCATAGAATAGTCGGGAATTATTTTTTTCTAACACTAACACCAGCATAGAAAAGATACCCTGTTGATTTAGTTCTTCGATAATATGTTTAAGCAATGATCTCCCTAAGCTTTGGCTATGGTATTCCTCTAAGATATAAATCGCCTTTAATTCGCCTTTGTATAATGGATATTTGTCCGTTTGTCCTTTTCACCATGTGAGAAACCAATAATTTTACCTTCATTGGTTTCAGCAACTTAAACAACATTTAAACTATAAGTAGAAGCAGTTCTAAGAGCATTGATTAACCTCTTCATCTACTGCCCAAATTGATAATTAAACAAAATATAAACCATGAATAGTATTTCTGACTGCGTTTGATCTTCTGAACTAGTATCCAATTCGTAAACAGAACCTCTTACTCTCTCTCCTGTAGCAATAAGAGAATCATTCAAATAAACTTCGGTTTTCGAACCAATGCCGAACGACTTAAATTGATAGAGATCCTGGCCATATTCAAGATAAAGACTTTCTTTTAGCTTTGTAACGTTTTTGATAGAGCGATCCGTTCTAACTGTCCCAGCTTCCACATCGTTATGAACTATAATCCATTCCTTATTTCCATGTATCTTATTCTCTTTTTTCCCTTTAAAAATAACTTGATCGCCGTTTGACAATGAAAATGATAGATTTAATACCAAAGACCTGGCGAATCCATTACGTCAGCAATTATACGTTTCCACCATTTATTGTAAAAACGATTATACGACCCTATGTGTTCCTCGTTGTTGAACATTTGTTTAGCTGTAGTTGAGACCCTGTCACCTAATCGAGTGACCATAAACCGGTCCTTCAATTCAGGTTTAAAATGAAGATCTTTATTATATTGCCATTTCATAACGAATAATATCAGTACAGAAGCAATTGGGAATAGCAATAACAAGAAAAGTTGATTTAGTTCGAACTTCCCTAAAACTATATAGCAAAGTGCGAGTCCGATAAATCCAGCTATAAATAGTGCGAGCAGTTTACTCAAGATGATCTACCTTTCTTCATCATAAAAGAGTTTGGCAATCTTATACCTGACAACTAAGGCTAATAAGAACCTTCATCACGTTCATTTAAATGAGCATCATATGCCTCCTGAATTTTATCTTTCACTGGTAATGAGTCGGAAGTTCTTTTATGTATGTCACCCAATAGATATAACCCTCTAAATATAGAACCAACAACAATTCCAAAAGCTAAAATACCACCTACCATTGGTCCCATCATAAATAAAATCAATCCTAAAATTGCACTCAATACAATTGACACAAATAAATACATGCTATCTCTCCTTTAACGGATATAGTTTTAACAGTAACAACAACTAATTGAACAAATTTCTATCTGTTATTCTCTATGTCATCGACTCTTTTTTCGAGATTTGTTATTTTCTCTTTTAAGTCATTCGTTGGATTTTTGATTCTTTGCTTTAATCCTACAATGATAGCGATCACAGCTAAAACCAGTACTATAATAGCTACAAAAAACATAAAAAATAGTTCCATAGTAATCCCCCAATATTTGAATTTAGCCTCACAGTTTTTTTGCCTATTGCCGACTGGAATAATTTGATTTAACTGCCTCGGTATTCAAAAACACTATGTTAACTTTAACATAAAATTCAATTTTATTTCTTCAAAAAAATAGAACCTTTTTTGATTAAGGTCCTCACAATTTATTCAATTGCACTGTATGGATACCCGATTGCACTTAATGTCACCGGATCATTGGCTTCCGTACCATACGTTGCAAAATACTCTCTGTTTTCTTCGATTAGGTTCTGTCCTTAGTTAACAACCGGAACTAATTTTAAAAATTTACGGTAACAGAAAATAGCCGCTAATATAGGTATTGTTGATAAAATTAAAAAAGTGGAACCGTATTGGCTTATGCTATTTGTCGTAACACCCTCAGCATAATTAACCCCAAAAAAAGAAAGACCTATCTCCCCACTAACTTGGCCGTTGTACAGCGATTGTCCATGACCCAACATTAGGATTGCAAAAATAACCAAACCACCAGCAAATAAAAGAAACCATCCTTTTTTGTCCATTTTAATCACTCCATATTTACTGTTATTTAAGACTATTCTACAAAAGTGTAGAAATTCCTTCTATGATGTGACAATTGATTAAAGCAGTTTCTTTAGTGCACGCCTAGAAAAGTTCTCAAGTGTAGTTTTAAACTAATTTTTAATATAATTAACCTTTAACCTGTCCCAGGTAGCTTTCCAATTCTTTTTAAGTACACGTTTATTATAGATAAACGCAAAGTCTTTATTTTCCATAAAAAAAGGTGTTGGCCTTACTTCTAAATTAATGACGTCAGTTAGCCCACAAGGGGCCGTTAAAATAACGTTTTCTTTCTCGTCTAATTTCACACCTAGGGCCGTTGCTGTTTCTGGAAATTTTGATATCGCGTCAACAGCAGAAGAATAAGGAGGTATGTTATTAGCTTTGTGCATTCTTGCTTCGTTCTTAACAGACCATGGGATATTAGGAAGAATATTTCTTAATTTTTCATCTAAATTCTTTTCTGTTAATTCATCAATGTTCTTGGGATCAAAGTATATTACATCAACATCAGGTATAGCCGTCCTTTTGTCGAATCCATGTAATGTGTCCCAGATTTTAGAGCGTACAAAACCTGCACATATCCACCAATCTGGTAAATCTAATGTCCTTGTTGCTCTTAAGATCGCCATAAAATGATCGTCATTGCGAATTATTCCTATCACATCGTCTTTATTCCTTAACATTTCAACCCACCCTATAGTGCTTTAGTTATTTTGAAGTCGTATATTCGATGATCTCTGATAATTTCGTTTCCGTATCTACTATTCTTGTTCGTACATCATTTTTTGAAATCAGCACATCATTACCATTTTTATCAAAACAATAGGCAATGGGGATTGAAAAGCCACAGTTTCTATATGAGCCATCGGCATGGCTTGTTCCAATTACAATTGATTTTTGATCTATTGCAATTTTCCTTGCTTCACCAGTCCATTTATCAAACTGTTCTTCGCTATACATCCCAACACCAATTGGATTCAATATTAAATCAACATCCTGTCTATCTAAATCTTCTATTCCCTGGAATATTTCTCTACAAAGCAAATAGCCCAGTCTTAGACCATTATCTTCTGTTTTAGACGGGTTGCATAAATTTACTTCCTCGGGTGTTTTAGCTCTTTCCAATATCAATTTGCCTGTACGATTTGCAATGTATGCTTTATCCTTATTGTTTTCATCCTTATATCCAGCTACAATATATGTATGGTATTTTTCTGCTAATCTACATACTTCCTCTAGTTTATTTTGTTTAAAGTAGCCCTCTGGAAACAAAATTAAATCCACTTCAGAATTGTTTTTGATTTCATTTTCTAATTGCTTTATTTCATCCTCACGTCTTGGCTGGCCAATAAGTATTTTAATTTTAAACACATCCTTTAGCTCATTAAAATTTATTTATTTTTCAACAGTCGATTAATTACTCTAATCTGTCCACGATGGTTAATTTCATCCTCTAAAACATGAAACCACAAGTAATAATTGTTATAAGAAACTCCATTACCCCACTTGTTCTCTTCAAACAACCAGCTGTCTTTTTTCGATTTCAAATATGTTAAGGTAGTTTCCCTAACCTGAGATAATTCTTCTAAATAATAATCAAGAGAATTTTTTTTAATCTCTTTTCTTGCTTTGCCTCCAAGTTCTAAAGCTGGTCCCCATTTTAAATGCTCGTCTTCATTTAAGTCTCTTTTTTCAAATGAAATAACTTGATGAACAAATTCAATTGATACAATATGTGATAAAAGAGAACCAATAGAATTCGAACTATCATCTGGTAAATAATCTAAATCGCTTTGGTCTAAATTAGAGATTTCACTAATAGTTACAGCCCTTGTATGTTCAAGCATAGATACAAGTTCTCCAATTTTATTTGTAAAGTTTTCTTTTGGTTTTATTCTATAATCAATCATTAATCTACCTCCATCAAATACTAAGTATAAGACTACCATTTAAATGACAAAAATAAAGACTGATAATTCATTACAAAAAATGGTATAATTTAGTTGAAACATATAAGAGCTACCTGATTTTCGTCAGTGCTGCCCCTTCTTCTCACAATCCGATTTCTTAGAGTGCAATACCCCTTGTTCAACAAATAACCTCTTCTAATTTTGCAACTAGTTCTTTGTAGTTAATATAAAATTCTCTTATTGAGACCACTGCGAAATTGGCAGTAGCGAACACTTCACCTAATCGACACTCCTCATAAATCAAATATATATTAATCTCTTTTTTATCTTCATTTCCTTTTTGCTTAAAGGAATTTGCCAAATCTGTATATAGTTTTTTCCCTTTTTCACCGATGGATCTTTCTATTGAAAATTGACCAGCCAAACTGTTCCACCATACTTTGAAAGTATCATAAATCTCATTGTATACTTTTAAACTATCTGCTCTATCCTTAAAAAGGCTTTTATAGAATAATTCTTTTTCTTCATGAAAAATTTTCGTGCCATTTATTGGATGAAGAGATACTTCTTGTGAAACGTCATTCCATAACTTTTCAAAACCTAATTCAATATCTTGCCTAAACAAGATTTCTCTTGTCGGAATGTATGAAAACTTGTATTCCTCTATTCGATCAAATTTAAGATTTAGGTAAATATTTTGTATGTAAATCAAAAAGTTCAATACTTGTGGTGCCTCGGTTCTTATTGAAAATGTAACTGACATATAATCCTCCCCATATTATTTACTAGTAATTAACAAATTCACTGCTACTCTTTATTCATCAAATAACTTATACCAATATAAAGTGGTGTCAATATTCTCATTATAAGTTTGTTTTAACGTGTCAACGCCGCCTATAGTAAACCCTTGTTTTATATAACAATCTGCATGCCCCAAGATTGTCGTCTTGAGCTTCTAAAGACATTCCTATGAGATTGTTTTGTTTTGCCCACTCTTCTGCTTTTTTAAATAGCAGTTTTCCAACCCCATGTTCTCTATACTCTTTCTTAGTAGCGATGTTTTCAATATAACAAAAGCGATTCCAATCTCTAATTATTCTAATTTGTCCTATACAGATGTTATTTAAGTACGCTAAAAACAAAGATTTATCTTCTTTATTTATGTATTGGTTCCAATCCAGTTGATCATCTGGAAAACGAGTTTCCCTTGTTTCATCAAATAGTATCTCTTCATAAGACCATCTTCCATTAAGTAAACTTGGTACTAACCGGCCAAACAATTCAAAGCAATCATTCGTAGAATTAATATCCTTTACTAACTCTTTCTTTAATGGATAAATAGTGATTTCCCCATGGCTATTCACGGGCATACCCTCCTATTCCTAAGTTTATAAAGCTTGTTTCTCTTTACCCTAATTTTAACATAATGTTCGTGATAAGAAACATTGTTGGTAATCCGATCTAACGCATAAAGTCTGTTTCAGGTGAGAAACTACTAAAAAACAAGTTAAGGGGTGTTCCTTTGGATGCACATCAGCGTGAATTTTTTCAAAAATTAATTTCCATCCAGGAAGATTTTACAAGGGAGAGTGAACAATATTGGAACATGTACTCAGACCTTAGCACCTGGCAATTTTGGGTAATCATTCTTATGTTAGTTGGTCCGCTGGTTGTCTTATACTTCGTATTGGATAGGGAAAATATATTTTTAATAGGCTTTTTTGGGTTTGCAGTACACATTTTATTCGCTTATATAGATGCGACCGGTATTAGGTATGGCTTATGGGGTTACCCATATCAAATGTTGCCGTTTCTTCCAAGTTTTTCAATTGATGCGTCATTTATACCGATTACCATTATGGTGGTTTTCCAATGGACTTTAAAGCATAAAAAGAATTTTTACGTTTATTCATTTATTACTGCCCTAATTTTCGGTTTCGGCTTTAAGCCTTTTCTAACGAGTATCGGCTTGTTTGAGAGTTACAAATGGGTCAATTACTTTCTTATATTTTTAATTTATCTCGTGTTGTTTTTATTGGCATATTGGATAACAAAAATATTTCTATGGATGCATAACAAACAAGATAAAAAGAATGTATAAGTAAAAAAAAGACCGCCATTAAGCTCCAGCTACTTATTGGATTGTTTAAGTCGAAGTAATTCCGGTATGGAAGATGTTATTTTGGAAGTTCACTCCAATCATAATCTTCCGCCACAATTATACAAAACCAGTTGAGTTGTAATTTGGTTAACTTCTGATGTTTCATTAGATGTTTCAAAGTATCTATCCTGGAATCAGATCTCATCTATAAAGTATCTATTCTACCCAAAAAGCTTTATAATCGAACAAAAGCAAAATACTTTAGTGAATGGTAGAGGTGTTGTTTGTGCAAAAGCTTATATTTGAATCGAAATGGGATAAGACAATTGCTGATCAGGACCGGGACAATATTAAGCAAGTTTTTAAGGAATCCGTTTTAGCCCCTAATGTAGATATTCAGTTCACTTCTCTGTGGCAGGCCAAAAATCATCGGGGTGATTTACTTGTTGCTGTGCTAATTCATAATAGTAGTGCACAGAACTTTTCATTTGATAATCAAATGCTGACATATACAGTAGAAGATAGTATCTTCTCAGAACATACATTTTCTCTTCCTGTCACAGTTGAGAAACAAACAAGTATGCCTTGGACATTTATTTTCCCCGCTGGCAGATTTAACGATTCAGAAAAGTTTCATGATGGAAACTTACACCTTACCCTTAATTACTAACGGTGCTTGGCACTATAGTGCCAAGCACCGTCAAATCACAAGCTTCTATTTTTAATGGATTGCTTTAGATTTTTTGTAAATACTTCTAGTGTACTTTCTTCTGTATCTGCTTCTCCGTACTTTCTGATATTCACTGATTGGTTTTCCAGTTCTTCGTCTCCAACAACTATAATGAATGGTACTTTCTTCATTTGTGCTTCACGTATTTTGTAACCCAGTTTCTCTTCACGCAGATCAGATTCAACCCGAATTTTTTCCTGTTTTAGCAGATCTGTAATTTCCTCTGCATACGCTTTGTGAATGTCGTTTGATACAGGTATAACTTTGACTTGAACTGGTGCCAGCCAAGTTGGAAAAGCTCCGGAAAAATGTTCGATTAAGATGCCCAGAAAACGGTCAAGTGATCCGAACACTGCCCGATGAATTACTACTGGGCGGACCTTGTTGTTGTTCGCGTCCATATACGACAAATCAAATTTTTCTGGCATTTGGTAGTCGAGTTGAACAGTTGCACATTGGTGACTTCTGTTCAATGCATCTTTAATGTGAATGTCAATTTTCGGCCCGTAAAATGCCCCATCTCCCTCATTTATCGAGAAATTAAAGTTTAGCTCGTTTAAGACATTTTTAAGTAACCCTTCCGCTTCGTCCCATAATGCTTCTTCTCCCATATATTCATCCGGCCGTGTTGAAAGTTCAATATCATAGTTAAAGCCAAATGTACGGTAAACATCATCCACAATTTTTAAAGCAAGCTTAATTTCGTTCGCTATTTGATCTTGTCGCACAAAGATATGGGCATCGTCCTGGCAAAAAGTACGAACTCTAAGCATACCATTTAGTGCACCACTGAATTCATGACGGTGAACCTGGCCAAATTCTGCCATCCGGATTGGTAGGTCACGGTAGGAGTGGCGTTTATCCTTGAAAATAAGCATATGACCTGGACAGTTCATTGGTTTAAGTGCAAATCTCTGATCGTCCACTTCAGAGAAGTACATATTTTCTTTATAATGGTCCCAGTGTCCAGATTGTTCCCACATGCGCTGATTCATCATAATTGGTGTTCTAACTTCTTTGTAATCATTTAAATGGTGTAGCTCCCTTAGGAAAGTCTCCAGCTCATTACGAACAATTTGCCCATTTGGTAAATAAAACGGCATGCCGGGTGCTTCCTCAGAGAACATAAATAATTCCAGCTCATTTCCCAGTTTACGGTGATTCCTTTTTTGTGCTTCGTCAACAAAGTGAAAATAGTCTTCCATATCTTCCTTTGATGCAAATGCCACACCATATATGCGCTGCAGCATTTTATTATTGCTGTCACCGCGCCAATAGGCTCCTGAAACATGTGTTAATTTAAATGCTTTAATAAATCGAGTTGATGGCAAATGTGGTCCACGGCATAAGTCAATGTACTCACCCTGACGATAGACCGATACAGTATCCCCCACCGGAATATCAGTTAACAATTCAAGTTTTAATGGATCATTGGCAAAAATCTCACAAGCCTCATCACGTGTTATTTCCTGCCGCTTAATGTCGAGATTTTCAGAGATAATCTTGTTCATTTCTTTTTCGATTATGCCTAGTTCGTCTATTGTTACGTTATTCGCTAGATCAAAGTCATAATAGAATCCATTTTCGATTACTGGTCCAATTCCTAAATGAACATCTCCGTATATGCGCATTACAGCTTGGGCTGTTACATGTGCAGTTGTATGACGCATGATTTCCATCCCTGCTGTCGAATGGAGATCATACAATTCAATTGTTGCGTCTTCTTTAATAGACCGCTTAAGATCATACATTACTCCATTAACCTGACCGGCTACTGATTTTTTTCTTAAGCTTGGGCTAATCGACTGAGCAATTTCTTCTAAGGATATACCTTGGGCAAACTTCTTTTCGCTACCATCCGGGAACCGAATGTTAATTTCCTTCTGACTCATGTTTCAACACTCCTATTTTATAATTCAAACAAAAAAACACACCCATCCCTAAAAAGGGACGAGTGTATGTAAGACCCGTGGTTCCACCCAACTTCCCAACACCAGAACGGCTGATGGCTTCGTTTAAGCTATATCGTCGCTTTTTACGGTTTGGATACTTTCATTTTCCCCATCACTGCTCCAAGGTGGTAAGTAATTTTCTTTGTTAGGGAGCTTCCAGCCATGACTCCCTTCTCTGTATGCCTCTTAAGAATTACTCGTGTCCTTATCTTCACTTTTTTATTATTAAATTTTACAAATAAAAAAACACACTCCATCCCTAACCAAAAGGGACGAGTGTGTAATCTCGTGGTTCCACCCAACTTCTCATCACTTAACCTAACAAGTGATGACTTCATTGTGCTGTATCGTAGCATACCCGGTATTGACTACTAGTTGTTCACCAATACTGCTCCAAGGTGGTAAGGTTCTTTTCAGCGTTGGGAAGCTTCCAGCAGTGACTTCCCTCTCTGTAACCTGTTAAAAGAAATTTTTGTCCTTATCGTCGCGTGGTTATAATTTAATTTAATATATAGGATTAGCAACGGTAAGTCAATACCTAATAGTAGATTACAGTTTTTTTAATTCATCTTTTGAATAGCACGCCAACCGTGCGCTTCTTGTTTTTCCAAATAGCTTTCTACCTTGATTTCCTGAAGTTCCAATACAATTGGTTGTAGAGAAACATAGCATTCATTTGAAGCATAATTAATAGTCACCTTAACAACTTTGAATCCATTGCGATATCCTGGATATTATCTAATATGTCCCTATTAGCAGGAAGAATATCAGATTCAATTGATTACCCAACTTCATTGGTACTAGGCAGCTATCCGACTTCCTAATTCGCATGGCACCTTAGCAGCTCCGCACTTAGCTCTCTGCCAAAGCATCTCGGTCGGGGAACATCGGGGGTTTTTCCAGCCAGCCGTTCTTAATCATCAGGTTTGCACCGTCTTCTACATAAAGACTAATTTCTCCAATTAATTTTGTATATTTCAAAGCAAGATCTCGTCTTTGTGCAACTGATAGTGCCGCTCCATAGTACCCAATGGCAACAGAAACTAACGTAACAGTATGGAACGCCATTAATTTATCCGAGAAGGGAGGCACCGTTGAATCTGTTACCTCTCCCTGCCACATCGGTGGGGAGGGAAGGTTATCCTTTGCTAAAAGTCCTCCCATATCCTTAATTTGTTTTTCACAAAGTTTGGCACCACGTTGTAAAAAGGCTCTTAGTTCCTTTGATTGCGCCACTTGGCTAAATGCTACTTCCAACACAACCTTTACAATTGTTTTTATCATATTGTGGTGAAGACCACTTACCTCAATGGAATTTAATGGCCTTTTCTTGCCAAACCAACCGGTCAAATAGTGTTGATCGTTAACAAACTCAACCTCTTTTGGTACGTCCAAATGTGGAGGTTTACTTAGAATTCCCTTTTCCAGCATTAGGCCAAGGATACGATCATAAAGATTTGCAGTCTCCGAAAGACACGTTGCATAGTAGTTCCTCTGATCCTTACGTACCGAGGTAGTCGTACAGAGAGAATAGCTGTTCATACCATGTAGGGTCATGACTTGCATATAAACTAAGATAAGATTGTCAGAAAAGAGGCGCGGTGCACCCTTGTCCACATCTTCTTTTGTAAATCCTTTTGGAACTATGAATTTTTCATTTTTAAACATGTCTTTTAATTTTTTGATATGAGAATTTGACAAATCAAGGGAAGATTTTAAAATGACGATAATCTCTTTGTCTTTACAGTTTTCTAACAAATGAGTAATCATGCAAATCGACATTGTATCGTTCTGATATTGTGTCCAAAGGTTTGCAAGCTCCGCTGAGGTCAATCGGTTATTAGAATTGTTGTTCACTATTAAAAAACACTCCTAAAAAATATGTACTTACCCTTCTATTATTACTACTTATCCGTACTTCTATGCACAAGTAAACACGGGGACAAGGTAAGCTTTCTCCGCGTTCCATAGTGATAAATTTGTCTGACAAGGAATAAACATTAGTAGGGTGATGCGGAAAGGAGTTGGAAAATGAGTAAATCGTCGTTTCAAGGTCCCTCAACGGAGGGCACTATCCATGTTGTGGACCCTTCCCCTCTCAACTGGCTGTATATTCTATTCAATACAATGGAAGAAGCGGTAAGGGCTGATCACTTAGGGCGGATTGTTTCATCGCTTGCAACGGATTACAAGTGGCTGGATGACACGACGCTTGAGTTACAGCTGCGTAAAGGAGTAGTCTACCATGATGGTGAGTTTTTTAACGCAGAAAACGTGAGCCAAAATTACGATGAGGTCAAGCAATGGATCGCCCCACATCCCCCTGGCACTTGGTTGAATTTACCGGATGGAACAGGTTTGGAAGTAGTGGATGCATTCACTGTCAGGTATAACCTTCCCAAGACAGATGGTTTGGCATTAGGAAAATTACGTGCTCACCACTACGCCAATCATCTTTTCTGGAATGAGCTCGGTTTTGGTTATGCTAAACTTGGTACCGCTGAAGGACATTGGTGAGTGTTGGACGCACCAGGCCCGTGGGGTACTGGACCATTCATTCTTTCTAGTGGTTTCTCTTCAATAAATAATATACAAGCAATAATGATTCAAGAGCCTTTTGCATCTACATGGCTTAAAACAGATGAGGACCGTACACCGTATGTTGTATTGGACGCTAATCCACATTATTGGAATAAAACTAGAGGCCCTAGATTAGATCGAGTCGTATTTCGAAATGAACTTACTCCTGACCTCGCCTTACATTTATGTACCACAACGGAAGGACAGGTAGATATCGTCACACAGGTTCCACCTAAGCACGCCAAAATGGTGAGTTCATCTGCCTATGCAAAATTAGTAAACGTCAACAGCAACCGTATTCTTGCGGGAACGTTTAATCGTTTTAAACGAGATGTTAGTTTTGATGATAAAAATATTAGATTAGCACTAAACCTAGCGATCCAACGGGAAAAAATCATCCAAGAAGGTTTTTATGGATTCGCATCACATGTCCCGGCAATGACACCTCCTTGGGCATTTGATTACCCTGAGGAACTTTCTTCTAGGCAATATGATGCTTATCGTGCCAGAGAACTTTTTCAAGCTTCTCATTGGCCTGAAGGAAGAAGGATGAAAATCACGTCCACAGTTGAATTTGCACAAGCCGCCTATCTTATTGCAGCGGATATTGAAAACACCCTTCCAATCGGTGTCGATGTAAGCATCATTCCGCGCCATGAAGAAATAAAGTGGAAAAGAATCGTTGCCGAAAAAAAGTTAGTGCCTGCATGGGATATTATGCTCGCCAGTACAACCGCCTTGTTCTTAGAAGGTACACCTGCTTTCTTTCATCGGAAATTCTTTGGTTCGGATGGGGAATTACGAGTGGGGCCAGAGCTTCCAGCGTTTAATCAGTTGTTTAAAAAAATGGTAGCGCAAACGGATCAAACAAATCTACTAGAAGTTGCTAAGGAAATAGATAGATATGTGTATGAGGAAGCATTAGCCTTGTTCTTATGTAGTCCTCAAGATTTATATGCAGTAAATAGAAATGTTATCTTCCGGCCATACCGAACAACCTTTGAACTCGCCGACACAGAGGTAAACGAATTTCATTGGTCAAGGAGATAGCACGGTGCCTGTCATCCTAAACAATTCTGAATTGTTTGGATGACAGGCACCACCTACAAACGCTTCCAGCATACTAACCCTGACATATACTTATACTGTATCCCCTGCCAGAATATCATTTAACAATTCAAGTTTTAATGAATCACATTTCTTTCTACAATTGAAAAAAACATACACCCATCACTAAAAAGGGACGAGTGTATGCAATACCCGTGGTTCCACCCAACCCAGTAATGGCTGATGGCTTCGTTTAAGCTATATCTTCGCACCATTATAGTTTAGCCACGGTAAGTCAATGCCTGTTTTTAATCTAGACTTTTAAAAATTAAAACGCAGCGGTCCAACCACCATCCGCAGTTATAACTGTTCCGTTTACAAAACTTGATTCATCTGAAGCTAAGAATAAAGCAACTGTTGCTATTTCTTCAGGTTGCCCCATACGCGGCATAACAGCATGTGCACGTTGTGTACGACTTGCTCCAAACTCATTGATATTTTTAATGGATGAACCAATATTTGTTTCTACGCCACCAGGTGCTATTGCATTGCAGCGAATCCCTTTTTCTGCATACATGAATCCAGTATTCTTGGTTAAACCAACCACTGCATGTTTAGATGCTCCATATGCTGCACCTGCATGCGCACCATTTAGACCACCTGTAGAAGCTGTATTAATGATAACCCCTTTTCCTTTTTCCAGGAAAATTGGCATTGCTTTACGAGTTGCCCGCATAACACTCTTGGTATTGATATCAAAAATGAGATCCCATTTTTCGTCCGTGATATCACCAACAGGTTCCATAGAGTCCATGATTCCAGCGTTATTTACTAGAATATCCAATGTGCCATACTCACTTACTGCTGTATCGATCATCGTTTCAATATCTGTCAGCTCTGCCACATTTACTTTTACTGCTTTAGCTGTACCACCATTACTTACAATCTCGTCTACAACTGCTTCTGCACCTTCACTATTCAAATCAGCTAAAATAACTTTGGCACCCTCTTTGGCATAAAGCACGGATATTGCTTTCCCCATTCCTGAAGCTGCTCCAGTAACAATCGCTACTTTTCCTGCTAATTTCAATTAATTTTCCTCCTCAATCTATAGAACTTTCATATATGTTCATTCATTACACCACTAGTTTAATCTTCTTATTCGTTAACATCTGTGATTAAAATCACTAAATAATTAGAAACCTGGTTTATCGCTAACCTTTAAATGGGAAAACTTTAGTGCAAAAAGAGATTGAAGGCCAGGTGTAGATGCGCTTGTCAACAACCTCTTTAGAACTGTTGGTATGGAAACTCTATTTACTTTCCACAGGTGCTTCACGGTTCAACACATGTTTAACAGCACTCACATATTCTGTCAATGCCCGCTGACTGATCGCAGCATCTGGTGTTAGTACCTCAAACCCGTGATAACAGCCTGGATATAAATGAAATTCAACATCAACTCCTGCTCGACTAAGTCGGGTTACATAATCAAGCGTTTCGTCGCGAAATGGATCTAATTGCCCTACACATGTGTACGTATACGGTAGTCCCGAAAAGTCTTTTTCCCGGGCAGGTGCCGCGTACTTAGACACATTTTTCGTACCATTTTGTCCATTCAGATACATTTTCCAGCCTTTTTCATTTAAATCATGATTCCAAATCATGTTTCCGGTAACTTCCTGACTTGAAGGCGTATTATTATGATCATTAATCATTGGATAAAGTGGCATTTGAAAACATAATTTCGGCCCGTTTCTATCTCTAGTCAGTAGAGACAGAGCAGCTGTTAATCCACCTCCAGCACTTGCACCTGCTACGCCAATTCGAGTTGGGTCGACCCCTAACTTATCCGCATTTTCGGAAAACCATTTAAGCGCTGAATAGCAATCATCCAAAGCCGCTGGGTATGGACTTTCTGGTGCAAGCCGATAGTCTACTGATACTACTACACAATTGGCTTCTGTAACAAAACGCTGACACAAAACATCATTTTCTTCAGGAGTTCCAATTACATAACCACCACCATGAATCCACAATAAACCTGGTGATGTCCCATCCTTTTCTTTCGGTTCATAAATCCGGACGCGTACATGAGGATTATCCTCTGGGCCAGGAACCAAATGGTCGAAAATAACAACAGATTCATCTACTGGTATTTCAAGGGATGCAAGATTCTCCGCGCTAAATCTTCTAACTTCTTCAACATTATCCAAGTCAAGTGGTGGAAACAGTTCAAGCAACTCTCTCAATTCCGGATCAATTCTATTTTTCATAATAAGTCCCCTTCCTTTCAAAAATGCTAAACTTGTACCAACTATTAATTGTGCTTCTTAATCAATATGAAAAAGTTTAACTATTTATTACAGGCGGAAAATTCGAGGCATTAAATCTATGGTGCCTGGCACTTTGAACCGTATGGACTGCAATTGCTAAAGTTTATCAACTAACCAGGGATACAGGATTCTTTTCTTAGCAGAAAAAAGATTGGTATTTTCGATAGTCCACTAATATAAGGTACTCGCTAGTCAAGCACATTTTCAATAATTTGATTAAGTGCGTTTACATCTATTGCCTGTATCTTTTTATTATTTATGTTGTATTTCTGCTTCAACTCAATAATCCTACTAACACTCGTGTTAATTCTTTGTTCAGATATTTCACCGGTTGTTACAGCAGCTTTCAAGGCATCAATTACGGACACTACTTTGTTATACCCATGAGCCACTAAAATAATATCACTACCTGCCTTCACGGACTGGACCGCGGTTTGCTCAATACCATAGTTATTTGTTATAGCGTTCATGGTTATATCATCTGTAATTACTACTCCATTGAAATCAAGTTGCTTTCTTAAAAGGCCAGAAATGATTTTTTCAGACATGGTAGCAGGATATTGGTTGTCAATCTGTGGCAGTAAAATATGAGCAACCATCACCATATCTGCCCCGCTTTCAATAGCATTCTTAAACGGTATCAATTCAAGTTTATTAAGTTCTTCAAGGCTCTTATTAACTTTTGGTAGTTGTAAATGTGAATCAACTGACGTATCCCCATGCCCGGGGAAGTGTTTTATAACGGGAATGACATGTTGCGATTGAAGTCCTTTCATGGTTTGTATCCCTAACTTACTTACGACTTCAGGGTTATTTCCGAATGATCGATTTCCAATTATAGGATTGTCTGGATTGCTGTTCACATCAATCACTGGAGCAAAGTCAAGATTGAATCCAAATGCATTTAACTCTTTTCCAAGTAATGAACCAATGTCATAGGAGAATTCGGAGCTATTGACCGCACCAATCTTCTTATTTGTGGGAATTCCAGTTAAACCGCCAGGCAGTCTTGAAATACGACCACCTTCCTGATCAACACCTAAGAACAAAGGCAAAGATTTCTCAGCATTCTCTGCGATAATTTGATTTCGGAGTTTAACAGTTTGCTGTGGATTTTGTAGATTATCCTCATAAAAAATTATCCCACCTACATTGTATTTGTTTATAAGGATTTTCGTCTTTTGAGTGAGTACAGTACCAGAAATACCGGTAAACACCATTTGTCCAATTTTTTCTTCTAGACTCATTTTCTCAACTATCTCAGTAACCGTTTGTTGTGGCTTATGCAGCTTCGTGCTGACAGAAATATGATGCACCTCAGGATTTGGTTCATTTTCAGTTGGTTTTGGAAGTATCCATTTCAACTGGAATGGTGCATTCACTTGGTATATAAGAATGATTTGATTATGTGTATTATCTTTATAATAACGAACCTTGTCTGGTTCACCTAATTCTTTCTTAATTGTATTTAAGTGAATATTAGCTAGGTTCTTATGGTAGGAACGAACATCGAAAACTGTATTATCTTGATAGGCAACTGTAACGTAGCGGCTAGAAAAACTTTCATAAATCCCTTTTGAAGATACACTTGATTGCTTAGGTTCTCCCCATTTATCATGAACTGTTCCAATTTCCGTTTTGCCTGCAACAAATGGTGCTTGCATTATTTTTCCATGCTGGGAAAGGCCGAAAATATTTTTTATCAGACCCTTTCCATTTGAACCATCGTCTTTACTTGATTCTGGAGTTTCCTCCTCATTCTCTGGTGCAGAAACAGAACCAGATCCTTCATTTTTGGTAGCTTCGTCTCCCACTTTATTTTCTAACAATACAACCGTCACACCAATGATTATTATGAATAATAGAGAGTATCCCAGTTTCCTCATAAGGCAATCCTCCTTATCGTCCTACTATTATTATTCCCTATATTTTGAGAGAGAACATAAAAACATCCAAATAACTTTGCACATTAATTCATTGTTGCAAAAGCACAGTAGTATATCTCAACAATGCCTAAATAGGTTATTCACTTATACAAACTAGTCTATGTATCACTGTAGCATTTTCGACTTTTGAAGTGAACTGATGATATAGAATTCTCATCTCACCATAACAAAAACGCGAACCTTAAGGATCTCAAACCATTGGCGAACTGTTTACTTAAGGAGGTACCATTAGCTGGATTTATGCACAACAGTCTCAGTTTACATTTACAATAACAGTTCTTTTTTCACACTATTATATAAATAGTCGCCTTATAATAAGTTTATATAAATAATTAGAAGAAACTAGGTGAAACTAACATCAATTAAGAATAGTCCAGGATAGGTAGGTTTTTTTATGATTACTCAAGACTCTCACCCCGAATATAAGTATCCGACCGCTTCGCTATTATGGTCTTTAGCGTTACCTGGATTCGGCCAATTTTATAATGGTCAGATCTTATTAGGGACTATCTTGCTGTTCACAGAACTATTGGCGAACATATTGTCAGGTTTGAACCTTTCTATCTTTGAAACTTTTCATGGCAATTTTAAAAATTCACATGATGTTATGAATTATCAATGGGGAATGTTCTATCCTTCTATTTGGGGATTCTCGATGTGGCAAGCTTATAATTATGCAATTGCAGGTAACCAGCAAATAAAAGGAAAAAGAAGTAAAGCATATTTAACGGGGTTCTTCTTTGGTGGCGTGGTGGGGATGAATTTCGGGATATATTGGCATGTTTCTTTTCTTTACAGTCTCAAATTGTTTCATTTTTTAGAAAGTCCTATATGCCTGGGTCTAATCCTGGGAATAGTATGTGCTTTCTTAGGTCATTGGTTTGAAAAAACACTACATAGGATATTGCTTGCCCATCGTGTTGAAACTGCAGAAAAGGGTTCAAATTTTAACTAATTATAAAGTTATAGTGCAAATGAATATATGTTTCCAAATTAATTAAAAGAGGGACACCCAACTGGTATCCCTCTTTACATACTACTTTTTATTCCTTGACTCTTAACAGCCTTAAACTGTTTAGTGTTACGAGTAATGTGGCACCCATATCAGCAAATATCGCGATCCATAATGTTAACCAGCCTGGAATAACTAGTAGCAAGGCGATCAGTTTTATTACTAAAGAGAAAGTGATGTTTTGTTTTATGATTGCCAACGTCTTACGGCTCAATTTAATTGTATATGGCAATTTGCTCAAGTCATCAGACATTAGGGCGATATCAGCTGTTTCCAATGCTGTGTCTGTACCAGCCCCACCCATGGCAATACCGACTGTTGAAGCAGCAAGTGCTGGAGCATCATTTACACCATCTCCTACCATTGCAACACCTTGATGACTCGATCGTAGTTTTTTAATGAAATTTAATTTATCTTCTGGCAGCAGATCTGCTTGAATATCAGATACCCCTACTTCCTTCCCAATAGCTTCAGCAGTTCGTTTGTTATCACCTGTTAGCATGACAGTTTTTTTAATCCCTGCTTCATGTAGCTTACGAATCACCTCTTCTGATGAGCTTCTAACTTCATCAGAGACAGCAATTAAAGAAAGAATACCCTTTTCTGTTCCCAGAATCATTACTGTTTTCCCTTGTGATTGTAGCTGTGAAATGGTCTGTCTTTTGTCATTTTCAACTTCTCCATGTAACTCCTCAAAAAGGGAAGGACTTCCAACATAATATAAAGTGTTATCAATTCTTGCTTCGACACCTTTTCCAGTTATCGATTTGAAATCTTCTACAGACATTTCGTTATAAGTTAAGCCATTCTCTTCAGCCCTTTTCGTAATGGCTGAAGCTAGTGGGTGCTGTGAGCCGTTTTCAATTGACGCGGTAATCTTCAGTAACTCATCTTCAGTTCGGCCATACGTTACGATATCTGTTACAGCTGGTACACCTTTTGTTAATGTTCCGGTTTTATCAAAAGCAATAACCTTCAACGCCCCTGTTTCTTCTAAATAAATTCCACCTTTAATTAACACGCCGTTTTTCGCAGCATTCCCGATTGCTGTTACAATCGCAACTGGCGTGGAAACTACTAATGCACATGGGCAACCGACTACTAACACTGCTAATCCTTGATAAATCCAATCGCTCCAATCCCCACCAAATAGAGGCGGGATGGTTGCTATAAATAAAGCGATGATAATAATTGCCGGTGTATAATACTTCGCGAACTTATCTACAAATGCTTGAGATGGTGCTCGTTCTGCTTGTGCTTCTTCCACCAAATGAATAATTTTCGTAAGCGTGGTATCTTCCACTCGTTTTGTTACTTTTACTTCCATAAGTCCTTCTTCATTCAATGTTCCGGCAAAAACTTCATCATCAATCGTTTTTGTTACTGGAACGCTCTCTCCTGTTATTGCTGCTTGATTTAACGTTGATATCCCTTTGACAACAAGGCCATCCATTGCTAATTTTTGACCTGGTTTTACAATCATAATGTCACCAATTTTAATAGCTTCAACGTTAATCTTCATCTCTTCGCCATCCCGACGAATGATTGCTTCCTGTGGTGCGATGTCCATTAAAGATTCAATTGATTGACGTGCTTTATCCATCGAAAAACGTTCTAATGCTTCACTTACAGCAAACAGGATCACAACTGTTGCACCTTCACCCCATTCGCCAATCATTGCAGCTCCTAATATAGCAATGGTCATAAGCGTATTCATATCAAAATTAAGTCTAATGAGGTTTTTAAAACCTCTTATAAACAACGATAAACCACCAATTATAATTGCAGCTCCATAGCCCAACTTAGGTATAATACTTTCATCACCAAGCTGGATTCCAACTAACCAACTGATTACAATTAAAGCAGTAGAAATATAAACTTTTATGCTTTCTTTTTGTTTCCAAAACGATTTTTGTTCAGGTTTCTTTTCTTTCTCATCTCTCAATTTCAGATTTTCAAAGGCACCTGCCTTTTCAAGTTCTTCAATCGTAGTATTACCTGTAACCGCGATTTTTGAAGCACCAAAATTAACTTTTGCATCTTCAACACCATCCAGGTGCTGTACGTTCTTTTCGAACTTTTGGGCGCAGTTAGCTCAGGTCAATCCTTGTACCCGATATGTGACGGTTTCTTTTTCAGACATTGATTTTCAACTCCTTCTCATGCACTAATGCAAGCTGGATTAACTGTTTAATATGATCATCGTCCAGTGAATAAAATGCTAATTTACCTTCTTTTCGATACTTCACAATTCCTTGTTTCCGAAGCGTTCTCAAATGGTGAGATGCCGTTGCCACAGAAGATTCAATAATGTTGGCCACATCACATACACATAATTCATCATTTTGACAAAGGGCATAAGAAATTTTCGCTCTATTTTCATCAGCAAGTACTTTGAATAATTGGGTAATACTGGATATATCTACTTTCTGTAACTCTCCTTGAATATAATTTACCTTTTCCTCATCGTGACAGTAAACTTCACATAAATCCTTCTTATGCATTCATTATCCCTCCCAACATATTCAATCCTTCATTTGAATATAGTATATATCTTTACCTTTTGTTATTCAAGTGTATGTTTGAATGAATTGAAAAGTTCGGGGTCTGTATATAAAAAAAGGACTCTTTTCGTAAGTTTTGTTGCTTTTTAATCTTCGCAGTTGATACAAACTGCGAAGTAGTGAAAACTTTTTCGACGCTCTGCAGTCGCTGCGGAAAAATCACTACGCTTTCCGCGGGCTTGCGCTGAGCCTCCTCGATCGCAAAAAACGCTCACTGCGGGGTCTCAACACTTCGCTTTCCCGCAGGAGTCTTCGTGTTTTTCCTCCGCTACAAGATGTTTCAACAGTACTGTATGGCTCACTTACTATTACGATAGTTGATTGGAGCGGAGGACCGTTGACTCCAGCGGGAACAGCACGAGTCTGAAGACCCCGCAGAGTGGTTTTCTCGAGGAGGCTGAGGCCGTGCCCGCGGAAAGCAACGGTCCGTAGCGGAAAACAACCAGCAGTTACTTCGCATTTTATAGATTTTGTGTTAAATACAACAATCTTTTAATCTTTTAGAAAACAGCTAAAAACAAAAAAAGATCCGTACTAAATCAACTGATTAAGTACGGATCTTTACATAATGACTCCGATTGGGCTCGAACCAACGACCTCTTGCCTGTCAAGCAAGCGCTCTCCCGGCTGAGCTACGGAATCGTATGAAATTCACTAACACTTTTAACTATATATTATTTTCAATTGGCATGTCAACAAAATTTTTTCCATTTAACAGATTACAAGAAAAACAATTATATCAAGGAGCTAAATTAAGACATATTTCTTAGATTTTATAGTCTAAACTTCACAGCAAGTTATGTCCAAATCTATAATTATAGTAATAAATTACTAGCTATTTTTGTCTTTTATTGTCGAAACTATTTATTTATGATTATTTGTCTGAGATAATAACTATCGTGTCGAAAAAACGCTAAGGTGACGGTGAATATAATATAATGTTAGTTGAACAGATAGAATTAGATAGGGAAACATTAGTTTTGTTAATTGTTAAAAAAAGAAATGAAATGTTAATGCTGGCAGATAGGGATGGCTTGTCTTCCTGTAGGACAATTAGGTGCAGTCAGGAACTGGATTCGTTGTTAAATAGCTTACATAAGCTCCAACTTGCATCGTAAAAGATTCAAGCCCTTTTTCTCTGTAAATACTCCAAAACAAAAACTCAGTATAAAAACTGAGTTTTTGTTAATTTTTTAATTCAGATTCCCTTTTAGTCAACAAGTTCTCGAATTTTGTAGGAATCTCTCCCCGACTTTTTCGCCTCATAAAGTGCTATATCCGCACTTTTTAATATAGTAAAGGATGTTGTTGTACGGTCATTCACGGACATTGCAATTCCCATACTAGTAGTAACTTCCAGCCTTTTGCCATTTATGAACCAAGGTTTATTCATAGCGACTTTTATGGTCTCAGCAATCGACATGGCATTGCTGGATGCATCAATATCAGACAGAAGAAGGGCAAATTCATCGCCACCTAGTCTAGCAACCATATCATCAGTACGGATTGAACGGCTTACTCGTCTTCCAAATTCCTCAATCACTCCGTCGCCAACATCATGTCCAAGTGTATCGTTAATTTTCTTAAAGTAGTCAATATCCATCATAACTACAGCAAACGGATTATTGCTTGTTTGAAAGTCTTCCAATGTTTGCTCCAGACTCTCCATAAATAAACGTCGATTCGGTAAGTCTGTCAAAGGATCGTGGTTTGCTACGTGTTTTAGTTTTGCTTCATACTCTTTTCGTATATTTATATTTCTAGTGAGTACTACCATATGTATAAATTTATTCTTATTATCGAATACAGGTGTTCCATTCGCTTCGCACCAAACATATTCGTTCTTATCGTTAACCTGTTTTAACTGGATAGTAAATGAGTCACCATTTTTAATAGAACTTGTAAACTTCTCATCCAGGTGGCTTTTATCATCTGGATGAACATTATGCAAGAAAGACTTGCCTACATATTCCTCATGATCAAATCCTAATATATCTTTATAAGACGGTGAAGCATAAATGATTTCACCTTTATCATCAAGCAATGTTATTAAGTCATTAGCATGTTCTGCTATTACTCGAAAACGCTTTTCATTTTCTTCCAGCTTCTTTAATGAAGTTAGAGTTTCCGTTATGTCTCTTACAATACCAAATATGCCAATTACTTCATCATCGATTAGTAATGGTGTGACTTTTAATGGTATTTCAATTCGTTGACCTGTTTGATTTAATATTGCCAGATTAGTATCTTCAGTAACTCCGCTTGCCGCTTTCATAATTATATTTTTCGCAAGACTTATATCCTCTTTAACAACCAGCGAATCCATAGTCGATCCCAACAGTGCTTTGGGGTGAAATCCCATCACAGATTGTGTGGCAGCATTTCCATCCGTAATATGGCCATCCAAGTCAAATAAAAGAATGACATCCTTGTTATGGTCAAACAAAGATTGATATCTTTTTTTACTTTCATTTAATTCATACCAGGCTTTTTCTATCTCAATTTCCGTCCATTTTTCCTTCGTAATATCCTTGACCACTGCTACTACCTGTGTACATTTGTTCATTTCGTTAAACAAAGGAGTTAATTTCGTTTCAGAGTAGTATCTTTTACCTGAAGGAGAGACAAAAGAATCTTCAAATGTGTGGGGTTTTCTGCTTGTCAATACCTTAGTATAGTGCTGATAGAAGAAAGATGCGGTTTCCTGAGGATAAACTTCTCCAATTTTTTTACCCAGTACTTCTTGACTGAGCCCTGTTCCATCCATTGCTGCGCGATTTATAAAATCATAAATCAATTCAGTTTCATTTTCCACTCTAATTACAAATAACATGTCACTTATTCCGTCCATCAATACTCTATTAAAAGAAAACTCCGTTGAAGTATGCATATTTCTTTCCTTTCATAAGTGGTTTAGAAAAAGTATGTTTAAATCTACATCTTTCCTATACTAACACTGGATTTCTAATTTCAAAAGCCTTGTCCACTAACACTAATATTCTTAGCGTATTTTGGGAACACTAATTTTAAATCTATATTTGGTGGTGAAAGAATGGAAAACAATCATAATCCAAAACTAACCTCTTCTGAGTTAGCTTCATTATGGGGACAATATCAAAATGATACTCTTAGCATTTGTGTTATTCCCTATTTTCTAAATACCGTAGAAGACTCAGAAATATCCTCTATCTTAGACTACGGTTTAGAGTTGGCAAAGGATCACATAAGGGTAATTGAAGAAACGCTTAATGCTGAACAACATCCCATTCCAGTAGGGTTTTCAAAGCAGGATGTCAATGTAAATGCACCAAGACTCTTTTCTGATAGTTTTGTTCTTTTCTATATGACAAATATGGGTACCATGGGGCTCAATACATACAGTATTGCCTTACCTAATTCTACAAGAAAAGATATTCGCGATTTTTATACGTCCTGTCTCTATTCTTCTGCTGAACTTTATAACCGGTCATCGGATTTAATGTTAAAAAAGGGAATTATGGTCCGTCCCCCGTATGTTTCCTATCCTGAACAAGCTGAATTTGTTCATAAACAACATTTTTTGGCTGGGTGGATTGGGGAAGAGAGGCCACTTACAACAATTGAAATATCAAATTTATTTTTCAATTTGCAACGAAATGCACTTGGGAATTCTCTTCTAACAGGGTTTTCACAAGTGGCAGGTTCAAAAGATGTTCGAAAGTATATGGTCAGAGGGGCTGAAATCTCCAAGCATCACAGTGCAGTATTTACCAAGTTTTTGAATAACGACAATTTACCATCACCAATGACTTGGGATTCACAACCAACACGTTCAAAAGTAGCACCTTTTTCGGATAAACTTATGATGTTTCATACTACTGCTCTGAATGCAATCGGAATTGGTTATTACGGTGCCTCTTTAGGCCTGAGCCCAAGGAGAGATTTAGCAGCAGCTTATACGCGTTTAATAGCGGAGATTGGACTATATACAGAGGATGGTGCGAATATCATGATTAACAACCGTTGGCTGGAGAAACCGCCATCCTCTCCAGACAGAAAAGGTCTTGCTAAGGGATAGAAAAAATGGTGGATTACAATGATATGTACTCTAAATTGAACACAGGTGAGCAACTTAGAGAGATGAAAAATGCCTTGTTTGTCATCTAGGCAGATTTAACGAACCCTTAATGTTAACAGAACTGTCACTTACACAAAAAAATCCAGGGATATATAATTACCTTTATGCAAAAAGAAAGGGAGTTTTAATGTTCCTAGCAATAATAAAAAAGAAGGTATTATTTTCGGGATTTTTATGTGTTTTGGAATGGTTCTTATTATGTCAGTGTATGGACTTGTGCTGACTTCCATTACAACAGGAATTAAAGGTTCATTTTTTATAGCATACCTTAAAATAACTGGTTTGAACTTTATCGTCACACTTCCATCGCAGTTACTAATTGTTGGACCAATCTCACGGAGGTTATTAACAACCACAAGTAGCAAAATTATACATGTGAAAATACGTTGTTTTTTTGCTCTCAGGTAGAGTTAAACTAATTGTGTACTTACAAGACTTTAATTTTGGTTAACTCTTGCTCAATTCCACTCATTATATCAAATGCTCCATCTGACTTATTCGAGGAAACAACAACTTGAATAGATAAGTTAGGTTAATAAGCAGAATGAAAGCTAACACCAGGGTCATATCCCATTATATGGTATTTAAGGATACCATCTTCTGTTTGTTTCTTAATCCATATACCATAACCATAGAAGCCATTTTCATTGACCTGAGTATGAGTTGATAAGAGTTTATTGGTATACGATTCATCTAAAAGCTGAAAATTCATAAGTGCTTTCCATAACTTAGCCATATCTTTGGCTGTCACAAATGCACCACCATCGGAACCACCTTTTACAGGCAAAGAATAATTATTTGTTTTCCAACTTCCATCAGGCCTATCAATATAACCTAATGCTGTATTTGGAGGTAGAGAATCAAATGAAAAATACCCAGAGTTCTTCATACCGGCTAAAGTTCACTTGCCTCTTCAACAATTAATCCTAAAAGAATATAACCAGCATTGTAATATGAAACGATTCTCCTGGTTGGTTTTTCATAGGATTGTCCTGAAATAATGGTAAGAAATCTTTTAACTCTCTTACATGATACATTGGGTTCCCAGATTTCCTCAAAATCATCCATTACATCTTCATCAAAGTAATCTGGAATTCCCGAAGTATGTGTCAGTAAATGATGAACAGTCACTCTATCATCAAATTGTCGGAAGTCCATATCAAGGCAATCATTTAATTTAGTTTCAAAAGAAATTTCCCCCTCTTCTACAAGCTGACAAACAGCTATTGCAGTGAAGAGCTTACAACCAGATGCGATTCCATAGCGAGTCGCAGAATTATTTTCTAATTGATCTGAACGGTTGGCTCGGATAAAGGAAAATTACAGGTTTCTTGTATTCTTTACTATAACTTAATAAATAATATCAAATTACGGTTCTTAGTAATTATTATCCCCTCAATCCAGTAATAAGTTTTTTATTTGATCTTGATTGAATTTACCATTACCACCAAAAACATTGCTGACATATACTCCATTGTGTTCCTTAATAACACCGGCAGGACTCATCACAAAATAGTATTCTTCAGTTCCGTTTTTGGATAGAAAGAGCAGATAATTACCTCCTTTTTCTAAGTAATTTGTTGCTTGGTTCAACTTTACTTTTCCTGACGTTTGCCCAGAAAGGGTTTCAAGCACCTTGAGTGTTGAAATTTGAGCAACTATCCCATTACTTCTATCTTCTTCTGCTGTAGATTTAACTGATACAAAAGCAATAAGATCGGCTTTTTGAGTCATTTCATCTAATGACAACATGGGCCAGTCAGCTTGGATTTCTGAATTCGTGGCACCTTCTGCATTACTATTACCACTGCAGGAAACAAGCAAAATGGAAACTACTAACAATCCTATAAAGATTAAGCGTGGCTTCATCTTATCACCCCTTTACTCATTAGACGTTATACTAGTTCAGAAAGTTACATAGA
>NZ_JBMERP010000037.1:0-34707 GCF_049310925.1 Virgibacillus sp. DJP39
TCTAGTAAGTCTAGGAGAGTTTGTAGTTGTTTTTCTAAATATAGCTGTTCTTGCATGTTTTCCTCCAGGCTATCCTGCTCCTGTTGGAGAATTTCTTGTTCGTAAATTAAGTGCCTTAGTGTTGCATCGTAAATGGCGTCGGCTGTTGCGGATTCTTTTGCAGCCAGGTCACTAATGCGATCGGCTATGGCTTCTATTTGTGTATTCAACTCCTCCAGCCGCAGTTGTTCCGGTGGCAAGAGGGATGCTTTTTCGATGGCTCGTTGAGCTTCTTCTATCACCTCTTCTAAATTGTCTTTCATCTCACTCATTATTTTCATAAATGCATTCTCAAGGTCTGTCTCTTGAATATAGCTTGTTTTACAATCCATATAGTCTGGATCTCGCCCTGCGGTAACTCGGCATTGCCAAGCAGAAATGTAATACTTCTCACCTTTCCTGCTTGAAGTCAGCCGTCTTCGTATAACCGGCCTTCCACATTCGCCGCAAAAATACTGGTTGGAAAATGGGCTAATTCCACTATAGTGCTGTCGATATTTGTTGTCCGGGTCCCGCATCATCAAACTCCGTCGTTTCATTTCTTGTTGAGCTGCTTCAAAGGTTTCTTCGCTGATAATCGCTGGGTGGGTGTTCTTCACAAAATACTGTGGTTGAATATCTGTGTTGCGAACTCTTTTGTGAGATAAAAAATCGAGCGTGACTGATTTCTGTGCTAAACAGTGTCCTTGGTACTTCTCTTGTCTCAAGATCTTATAAACCGAATCTCCCGTCCACTTTGTATTTCCCTTTCCTGTCTTTAATCCATCTCTCATTAAATCTTTTGCAATGCTTGGACACCCTTTCCCTTCTAAAAACTCCCGAAAAATTCTCCTTACCACCTCTGACTGTTCCTCATTGATGATTATTTCTCCATCTTCGGTTGTTTCATAGCCCAAGAAGTACGTGGTTGGTATGTGAACAATCCCTTGTTGAAATCGCTTCTGTACTCCCCATTTCGTATTTTCACTTACGCTACGGCTTTCTTCCTGTGCCATCGAGGATAAAATGGTTAAGAATAGCTCTGACTTTGAATCCAGTGTGTCAATATTCTCTTTTTCAAAAAACACCCCAACCGCTGGTTTTAAGCTCTTCAAAAACCTAATAATTGATATGCAGTCAAGAGTGTTACGCGCGAAGCGACTGATCGACTTAGTTAAAATATAATCAACCTGGCCTTCTTTACAGTCTTGAATCATTCGATTAAATTCTGTCCGATTTTTCGTTGAGGTTCCTGATATCCCTTCATCCGCATATACATCAGTTAGTATCCAAGACGGGTTCTTACTTACATAATCTTTGTAATGAGCCACTTGGAGGTCATAACTGCTTGCCTGCATTTCTGAGACAGTGGATACTCGGGCATAGACCGCAATCCGTTTCTTTTGCCCATCTGGATTTGCTTCTGTCCGGCCTGTTCTGGCTTTCGCTGGGATAATCCGTACCCTTGATGAACTTTGGTGTCCACTCATGTTTTCTTACTCCTTTCTCAACTCGATTATTGTTTCCTTATCATCAATCCATTGCATACTAAAGGACATTGGTGTGATTGCTTTTACACGCACCACCCATGCCCTTAAAAATGAAATATTTTGAAGTTCTTTTTGTAATGGTGATGCTGGATCCCTCAATGCATCTAATTCCTCGAGCTTTGTTTTCGCTTCTTCCCGATATGCAAAATCCTGATCCAGTAGCTCCCACCATTCTTCCTTTATCTTTAGTTCTTTTTCAATCGATGTTCTTTTCGATTTCAGTTGCTCAAGTTTATCATTTGTATTATCTGCTTCAGAGCCATTAGCATTAATGAGTGTAATATTCTCTTCTAATAAAATTCGTTCTAAATCCAATCGAAGTCTGTTGTAAGAGAAGTCCCGTGCAGCTACAGCCCTTGTCAAATCCTTATACATTCTCTCCATGTCGTACATGAATCTTGCTATCCGGTAACGCTCGAGAAACGCTTCTTGCATGGCTTCCCTAATCACCTCTTCTTTAATGCTTCGCATGGTACACAGTTCTTTACTTTTTACGTTATTCTCACACCGCCATCTAACAACCCCTCGACAAATAAATCGGTGTAAATTACCTCCACATTTCCCACATTGAATCCGGCTGGAAAGTGGGTATCTGTTCACCTTTGTGTTTCGATTTGGTTTTTTACGTCTCTCTAGTTCTCGTTGGGCAGCTTCGAATGTGTCTCTACTGACAATTAGCTCATGATGGTTTTTTAAAAAATATTGATTTCTCTCTCCGTCATTTACCACTCTCTTATGTGAAAGGTGACATTCTGTATAGAATTTCTGGCAAACTACATCTCCCGTGTAGTCTCGATTGAGTAGTATCAACCGAACTGTAGTGGAAGACCAGTCTGTTCTCCCGTTGGTTTTCTTATATTTCTTTTTTATAAATTGCTTAGCAATTTGAGAAGGTGTCTTTCCATTCAATGCTTCTTCAAACGCTTCTCGAACAATGTGCGCTTCTTCTTCTATGATGATCCATTCTTTTTGTTCATTCTTTTGGTAGCCTAGCTTTCTAACAAAGACTGGTTCACCTCTTTCAAACCGTTTAGCTAGAGCCCAGTTGATATTTTCTGAAATGCTTCGGCTCTCTTCCTGGGCTGTTGCAGATAACATGGTGAGGATAAACTCACTCGCCATATCGCCTGTATCAATATTTTCTTTGTCAAAAATAATTCGAACTCCAAGCTCGGTTAGTTCTCGAATCGTGTTAATGGCATCAATTACATTCCGTGCAAATCTGGACACCGACTTACAAAGGATAATATCAATTTTTTTCTCAGTAGCGTGTCGGACCAATCGATTAAACCCAGGTCGCTTGGCCATCGAGGTTCCTGTTCGTCCTTGGTCCACATATATATCTACCATCTTCCAACCTGGTGTTGATCGGATCAATTGAGTATAGTGTGTTTTTTGGTTATCAAATGATCCTTCTTGTTCATCTGAAAGACTGCTGACTCGTACATATGCAGCCACTCTTAATTTCTTAGGTTGTTCTGCTGGTGGATCCATTAATGAAAGGCCACCTGCACTTTGTCCAAATGAACCAAATAATGCTTCTGCCATGTTTTACCTCCTTTCAATATTTTAGCTCTTTTTCGTAACACCTGGACCCTTCTATTCAATCAAGGTCATCAAAAAATATTCTGCTGAAGACGCTTGGTATCAAGGTTCTTCAGCTTTTTTTGTTATTGTATATATCACTTAATTT
Organism: Virgibacillus sp. DJP39; assembly: GCF_049310925.1. Classification (NCBI taxonomy): domain Bacteria; kingdom Bacillati; phylum Bacillota; class Bacilli; order Caryophanales; family Bacillaceae; genus Virgibacillus; species Virgibacillus sp. DJP39. The sequence continues at coordinate 3,262 of NZ_JBMERP010000037.1, forward strand.
CATCCTAATAGCAAGTAATTAAGGGGATAAAAAGAGGTGCAAATTTCATGCTGTTTAATAGCTCTTATGCATCTCGTACTGACATTAAAAAAGCACCTAAAAGTCCGCTCATAAATTTAAAAGCGGACAAATAAGTGCAAACAATTCAGTCACCTGTTCATATTTTAATCATGCTTAATATAACCTTCAAACCCAGCTTTCTTCACTTTTTCTATCATTTCTTCTGCATTTTCCTTTTTCGAGAAAGCTCCAACTTGTACTCGATAGTATTTGTTTGTCGCCTTTTCATTTTTAGTAGATTGAGTGATAACGGTTAAAGCTCCTATATTAATCCAACTCATAATACCCGCAGATTCTTTACCACTTTTCTTATCTACCTTTTTCCCTAAAAGAACACAAGCTTTGCCACCTTTAACAACTGGAGTACCATCTGAAACAACCTGAGTCACTTTATGATAAGTATCTTGTTTTACCCAGTTAGGAATATTTGCTCCACCCGGATAATACTTATCTACTGACGCTTTAATTGCCACCACATCACCAACCTTAATGCCAGTTGATAAGTTAGAAGGTGTATTTATTTCATTTAAAGCCTTTCGAACCGCAGCACGGAAGGAATCCATATCCTCGCCATGCTTAGGGAACCAATGCATTACATCGGCATGGTTACTCGCAATTCCCTTCTTATTCCCTTCCGAATGGCATATAATATCACGTTCATTAAGACCATACTCTTTACACAGCACTACGCAAAGATCCACTGCATTTTGCCACGCCTTTCTAAAATAACCCTCATTCTTCTTGATATCATAACCAACCATCGTCGAGCCTCTCCCGTAAGAAAAACCCCCTGGCTCACAAATTTCAAAACCAATATGGGTATTGTTGGCCCCTCCACCAGCATGCCAACCCCGATGATTCCAAGGTAAGTACTGCCAAACTTCCTTATCATCCAAAAAGGCATGAACACAAACCTGCCTGCTTGTTTCCCGTGCTTGGTATGATTTGTTCCAACGATTAAACCAGTCTGCCGCCATTACCCCAGGGGTTGCTGTGGAATGGACCATGATTCCTTTAGGATTGATTTTCCTGCCCGCTTTATAGCAATCGTTCCTAGTCATATATTTAGTATTTAGTTCCATTTTTACCTTCCTCCTTTGCTTTTCCGTTCAATTGTGCCAATACAGCTTGAAGCTTCTGTGGGATTGGGAGTCCAATCCTTGAGGCATTTTCGATAATACTAATGCCTTCATTTGAGAGATAAAAAAAGATGACTGCTGTGCGAATAGCACTACCGTCACCAATAATTCGACTATCAATGATATGTGCGATACCTACCATAATAAAAATAAGTATCTTTTTGAAGATGCCTCTAGCACCGATATTGCTTGCAAGTTCTCGATTGATAATTGCAACCATAATTCCTGTGACGTAGTCTACAATTACAAAAGTAATAAGTGCATATAAGAAGCCGTCAAGACCGCCAAGAAGCCAACCCAACCATCCACCCATAGCTACAATAACCGTTTGCGCATATACCCAAAGTTCCCTTATTGCCATGTTTTCCCCTACTCTCTATTCAGTTTTAGTTATATAAAAAAGACACCTGTGACTACGAAGGTCACAAAGCGCCTGGATTTTCTTAGTTATTGCTTTTTAATACGGAGCATAATACACAAACCCACTAGCCTTCACATAGAACCCATCCCCCGGAACATAGATCGCGCCTCCAAAGGTGTCATACTGAGATGTTGTAAATCCTGGTTGTTCGACACCTTCCCAAGTCAGACCATCTGATGAAACATAGAGCATGCTTTCATTCAGGAGTGCGTATTTTCCCCAATCTGCCATCCAAATGATATTCTGTGGATTTGGAATATTATTATCAGCAAGATCACCAACATGAGATAGGTTCGTTTCTGTTAGCTCGGTGGCACTGTCATTCATCACACAAAGACTTACATGATAGACTCCGCTGACATAACGGTGTTTCAGTACAAAGATCTTGTCGTTGATAGACCGAATAAACATATAGGAAGTGCCATTTAAATCTTCAGGAACTGTAGTAGTCCAAGAACCTGGACTGGATGAGCTAGCCATTGCAATCGACTTATCGCCACCTACTACGCCGACAAAATTTCCTTTATGCGTTGTTAAGTACTTAAAGATCGGAACCGATGTCCCATCAGATCCAACCAATGTCCAGGCTGTTCTTTCCGTTAACGAATCAAAAGTATAGTAAACGGGAGACTTATAGTACCACCAGCTCACCACTCCGGATCCCGTATTTGTATCATAAGCACCGGTAGTCATGGCATTCTGTGCATTTTCGCAGTAACCGGCATTATGCCAGGTAATGCCATCAAAAGAAGCGATGATATTTGCTAATCCGGTGATCTTAGCTAAAAACACACCCCCACCTGCATAAAGGATTTCTGGTTCGCCATATCCCCACCAAGGAACATCTACCACTGTCCATTGATCGGTCGTTTGATTGTAGTAGGACATATACGGCGTTTTTGCATGATAGACGGCAATCTTTGCATCTCCATTATCATAGACATTAATTTGCTTTTCACTGTTATATTGGGTATAGCCAAAACTACTATACGTTTTCTTTTGCCAACTCAGGGTGGGGATTGGAAGAATGACGCCACCCCTGCCACCAAAAGCAGTCCAGATGGCTAACGTATTATTAAAATTCCGATGGTAACTCATACTATCCCTCCACCACCTTTTCAATTCCCGTAATTCTGCCACTGCTATCTGTCGAATAGTTGTAACTGGCAGTTGTTCCATCATCATACGTAATTTCAAATCTTGCAGCATCTACCAGTAAAGTAGAAACCTCTTTTAATAACAGCTCTGAAAAAATATCCTCTAATGCGATACTAGTAATTCTCCCACCGCTGTCCGTGGTATAGCTGTACTTTGCAAAGTATTGATGGGTTTCTCCCTTTTCCACTTCATAAGTGACGTTAATAAACCCAGCATCTATCGTTAGACTTTTGACAATGGTATAAGAAACTCCCAAATCGTACACTTGTGATTGAAGACCGTCCACCGAACTACCCACTTGAGTTAATGAGTTTTCCACCGTGTTCATAGAGCTTTCAATCTTGTAGAACGTATCGGAAATGCTAGACCTATATCTCCCAACTTCCACCTGAATGTTGTAACGATAAAAAGGATTGTATTCCAAAGAAATAATCCTGGTTTTCACATTTATTCCTAGGGGGTTAAAAACAATTTGCACATTATCTCCCACCGACAGGCTCAAAAGTTTAAAAAAGGAAATGTTATAAGAAGATGCATTTTCTCTTGAGTCATGGGAAACCGATACATCTGTAACGTTCTTTGTATCCATGACTTCCTTATAATCCACACTACCCCGATGCTGTCTTATGTTAATCTGATAGCCATCGTATTCAATCTCACCACCTAATATTGCAATATACTGCATAAGGGCTGACCTTCTTGTTACTTCCTGATTGATTTTCATCGTGCAGCTTTCCGTAAACTCTACTGTCCCCGCTGAAAAAGGTGTCCCTGCTAAAATCTGATTAAGTCCTGCAGTCGGGTCTCCTGTGAAATCAAAGTTATCTATTTTATAAATAACATCATTTAAAATGTAAGATACATGTTCACAAGTTACGGAACAGACTGGAAAACTGCCTTGAATCGATTTGTTCATCTGTACGATTTCAAAGTACTGGTCGTTAAGTTTGGCCCGCTGTTTCGTCTTTAAAGCAAGGGCAGACTTAGCCAAGACCGTAAAGGATAGGCTGAATTCTCCCTCCAGCGTTTCTCTTATATTGGCTGACATCACCTTTTGAATCGTCTGTAATAAGGTGTTTCCTGAATAAATGTTTATCATGGCTTATCTGCCCTCCTTTTTACTCCGGCTTATGAACCAGCCACCCCTAAGTTTCTAACCGTTACCGTGTTCTGGTTCCACTGAAGCTGGGCGATGATTCGAGTTAATACCGTTCCGTCAATACTAAGTGGAATCGTTACATCTAATAACGACCCATTGGCCCCTTTTGCTGTAGTTCGAACTTCACTATTCAGATCAAGATCAAAGTCAGTCGGAATCGCACCTTCCATATCTTTTTCCACTTTACCCATGGCACCCATGAATCCTTCTCCAATACCTTCACCCATGTTCCCACCGATTCCAGCAAAAACCTTAGAAGGGGACCGAATTCCAAGAACGCCTTTCACATTACTGACAATGCCCCCAACAAAGCCACTAACCTTATTTTTTATCCAACCAACCATGGAAGATATTCCGCCCCAGAGTCCTCGGACAATATCAATACCAATAGAATCAATGGAAAGGGCTGCTTTTCCAATACCGATGAGAAGAGCAGAAACAATCTGTGGCAACTTCGCCACTAGTTGAGGAATGGCCTGAACAAGACCGGCTGCTAATTGATAGATCAACTTAATCCCCATCTCGATAATCTTGGGTAAGCTTCCTACAATAAAATTAATAATCGTCGAAATGATTGTAGGAAGAGCTTCTATTAATCTAGGAAGGGCATTTATAATCCCCAATGCTAAACCTTCAATAATTTTAAATGCTGCCTCCAACACCATATCAAGATTGTTTATTAGTGTTTGTACGATTAAAATGATAGCTTGTACAATCGATGGAATGAGATTTGGCAAGGCTTCACCAATTCCAGTAGCTAGAGTCACGATCATCGTCAGCGCCGCTTCAATCAATGAAGGGAGGTTGGTAATAATGCCATCTACTAAAGTAAGTACAAGATAAAGTGCTCCTTCTGTAATTTGAGGCAAGGCCTCGATAAGTCCTTGAAGCAGTGTCGTGACAATCTGCATGGCTGAATCAATAATCAATGGAAGGTTTTCGATAATGGCACCGGCAATGGACATGACAATTTGAAGGGCCAAGGTGACTAATTGTGGTAGCTGCTCTGCGATAATATCGGTAATACCCGAAACTGTCTCCCCAATGACCGCAGCGATTTGCTCGAAATCTCCATCAGCCGCATTAATGCCATTTGAAAGGTTTGAGAATAAACCAGTGATTCCAGAAGAAACTTCACTGACTGCTGGTAAGAACACACCTTGCAACGAGCGTTTCACACCTTCAACCCCATCGGTCAAATTATCGTATTTAACCTCCGTTATTTGAGATAAAGCATCAACGCTGGCAATCGTACTGTCCTTCATGCTGGCAAGAACCGGTAAAACATTTGCCCCCAAATCTTCAAACTGCGTACCAAATAGCTGTACCCCAACAGCATTTTTTAATATAGGATCTTCCATTTCTTGTAACCTTTCAACGACACTATAAAAAGCATCATTTGCTGTTTCACCGCCCTGAGCAAACTTACTTGTCATTTCTTCCGCATTAAGACCCAGGGCACTGAAGGCTTCCATACTTGTTTTACTTCCGTCTTTTGCTCGAATAGTAAACTCCTTAACGGCATCCCCTACCTTATCAATGCTAAAAGCACCGCTTTCCGCACCACCGATTAGTCCTGTGATAAATTCATCCGCACTCAATCCAAGAGAGGAATATTGCACTGAGTATTCATTGAGCGTATCTAACAAATCTCCGTTTTTATCAGCACCATTTTGAGCGCCTGTTGCCATGATGTTATAGGCTTCATCTGAGGATATACCGAAGTTTTTCATTAGAGCGCTAGCTGTTCTAGCCGATTCCTGTATTTCAAAACCAAAGGTATCTCTCAAAGCAAAACCGGACTCGGTGGCTTTTTCAAGCTCTTCACCCATGAGTCCGGTCACCTTTTTCACTTCTGAAATGCCTCCTGCAACATCTTCCAGGTTGGCACCAAAATTATGCTTGTACACGTTTTGAGCAATCTCCCCTAACTCCTCAAGTTCGGTACCTGTTGCACCCGTCGATGCAGAGATCTGGTTGACTGCCATATTGTACTCATCACCAAGTTTGATTAGGCTTGCTCCAGTAGCAATAGCCGCAGTTCCAATTGCCGCTACTGCTGCGCCGATAGTCACACCGATTCCTTTTAAGGCGCCTCCCAATTTCCCGAAGCGATCCGATGCATTTTCTGTTTGGTCCGCTGCTTTCTCTACTTCATCAGCAAATTCTTCAACTTCACCTTCGGCAGCAGTAAAGCTCTCTCCCATTTCATCAATCGTTTGATTATTTTTATCGACTTCTCGCTCCATCTTGATCAATTCGGACTTAGCGTTATTGAGTTGAATCTGCCAATTTTGAGTACGTCTATCCGTCTCGCCAAAGGAATCAGCTGCATTTTTAAGTGCTGCTTCTAACGTACCCATTTTATTTTTTTGCGCATCAACCTCTTTATTTAACACTTCGTTTCTGGACGTAAGGGCCTCAATCGATTTATCTTGCTTATCAAATTGAGAGGTTACTAGATTCATTTCACTGCCTAATACCTTAAAGTTCCGATTGATATCTCTTAGGGAATTCTTAAACTCCTTCTCACCTTCAACGCCAATCTTCAGTCCAAAATTATCTGCCATGTTTCCACCCCCTCTCTTTTTGGGCATAAAAAAAGACCTGCGATTCAGCAAGCCTTCGAACCTTATTTATAAAATTATTTAATGTAACATTTAAATTTCAGATATAACATTCGAATTGTTATATATTGAGTCTTTTTGTTACAAACTTTTTAGTCTATATCCCCACCGGAATCACATCATCAATCGATAAATCCTCCATCGGTTTGGCCATTCCAGTAAATTGTTTATGGCATTCCCACAAATCCATTAGATACCCGAGCGGCAAAAGCCACGCTTCCTCTTCCTGACGATGTAGATGGACCGTGCCATAATAAAGTAGTCGGATAAACAGCTCTTCATCGCTTACCCGACTTCCTCGTTTTTTGAGGGTTCACTCTCTATATGCCGTTTGGTGCCTTTCATCATGCTGGCCATAATAGCATTCTTGTACTCCGCCAATTCAAAAGGTGTGGTCAATAATTCAATCTCTTCTTCTGTTAGCAGCTCTTTCTTTGCATCCTTGTTTCTCAGATTATGAATCAGAATCGATTGGTTAGACAGCAACGTAATCAGCCATACGATCTCATCTAAAGCAAGTTCAAAATCCTTCGTGTTCATCAGTTTATTTCCAAGATTCTCAAGACCACCATAGCGCTTAGCAATTTCCTTCGTTGCCTTGGTGGTCAAAATCAACTTATATTCCTCTCCACCTATTTCGATGACAGCACTTCTTTCATCCGCAGCAGTATCTATCTCCAAAGGTATAGTAGCTTCTACCTTTTCATTTCCCATTTTTCATCATCCTCTCTAGCTTAAGATACAGTTACCATTGCAACAGTCGTCGTTTCATCCGTTGCTCCAGTTGAGCTCAATACACAGTAATAATAGTAGGTTCCAGCAATAAGGTCGGTTGGAATATCAAAGCTTGCAGACGATTCACCATTGATAACCGTTCCACCGCTACTACTATCCATCGTGTTTTCATACCATTGATAGGTGATTGGATTGCTGGTGTTAATGCTTGCTGCAACGGATAGGCTACCAGAAATACTGCCTTCCATGACTTCCGTTACATCATCGGGCTGAGTCGTGATGGTGATGAGCGGTTCCAATGGTGTGAAATCAGGTTCATACACCGTGCTGAACCATCCGGTAATGGTTGAAGCTGCAACGCCGGTATCTCCTCCTGTCACCTCTGCCTTCCAAGGATGTTTGTTTTCTGCATCTAGCTTATTTCGTCTAAAAACGGTTCCTTCTATAGTTGGACTACTGAAGGTAATCGAATCACCTTTGGTAGCAAGGCTAGTAGTAGGAATGCTGAAGATCACACGATACAGCCAAAAATAGCGGTACTTTCCATTCGCCTTCTTAGCTCGAAAGCCAATGGCTACAGGATTTCCTCCATCTTCACTTCGCGATACTACTACATTGTTACTGTCTACTTTACTACCTGTTAAATCTTGGGCTACCAAGGCTCCTATGTCATCAATGCCAAGACTTAATGTTCCACTCTTAAATTCTTTTACTACCTCAGATGCTCCATCATCGGCATATAAAATGGCTTCAATCAGCTCCACACTTAGTTCAGCTGTCATTGCCTTTGCCAGTACGTTCGGAACTCCGTAACTTTCCACGCCATTTCCATCTTCTGTGATGTTGGCATAGTACAAACTATCAAGTCCTATCGTTGCCATCATGTATTCTCCCTTTCTATTAAAATTTAGCATCATCGCTGTTTACATCTTAGGTTTCATAGTCCTTTGCCACATCAATGACAAAGTGGTGAAAACCAGTATCTCTTTCCAGACCCATATACCGCCGGTCAGTAATGGTAAAATCAGCTGCTTGCAGTAAACTCACCATCACGTTTTTTCTTGCCATGTAATTATGCTTGGTGAAAAGCGAGACTCGAGATTCCTGTATCTCATGCAGAGGCAGATTGTCAGCATACAACTCAAAGAGGTCATTCATGGCTGTGATGACTATATATTCTTTTGGTGCTGCTTTACTGAAAATACCTGTTTCAATCGGAATGCCTAGTTGATTTAAAACCGTTTTTATATCATTTAATATGCTGTTGTATTCACTCACCCTCTGCCTCCTTCCTGATTACAGTTTATTAATCTCTTGATCTAGCTTTTGTTCCATCGCTTTAATACAAGCCCTCCGACTCGCATTTTTGGCAGGTTTTAAAAATGGTTGAGGTGGCTGCCCTGCTTTTCCGTATTCAAGAATGTTAGCAAGCATGGCATTCGATAACCCATCGCTTCTTGGTTCATCAAATCCGACTTTCACGTTATAGTCACCTTTTCTATCCACTCCCGCAGGGGTTATACCTAAGGCACCGACTAGCTCCCCAGTCGATCGGCTTTCTATTTTCGTATTACTTCCAACCACTGCTTGCAGATTCGATTTGACCCTGGCTTTCACCACCTCGCCACCTTCTTGTAAAACGATAGGAATGATTTCATCCGTCTTATTTGCCAGCGTAGATACTTTCAACAGAAACTCCTCTGGCATTTTAAAGGACCCTTTTGCCAAAATAAATCACCTCCACCTATCTATTTGAAGGCACCATCTTCTCAGCGGACACTTCTACGTATAAACCTTTTAGATGTTCCACACTGACGATCTTGTATCTTTCAGTCTCAAAGACTAGTATCATTCCACTTTTTATCTCTAACTGTGGAATTCTCCGAAATTTAAATATCGCATCTGCAGCCGTGTAAGCCGCCATGTTCGCCCACTTCTTTGAGCCGTGTCGTTCTTCCTTGTAGGCTCTAACACTGGCCACAAAGTCGTCTGTTTCGGTAACAAACCCATCGCTGTCCTTTGCTTGTGTTTGATCAAAAATGTCAATAAAGCTGTTCATTTTCCCAAAGCTCACCCGCTATCACCTGACCTACCGATTGGGCGTTCAACCTTCTCTTCACTTCTGTCTTGGTTCCGATCTTTCTTTCGCCCTTTTTTATAACAACACTTTTGCTTTTTTCGATGTTGGCTAATCCTTCTTTTCATACGTATTCCTCCCTCACAACTTCCACTCTTTGCCCATACGAAGTAAAAGATGGACCGTATTCCACACCTGTTCAGCGGCCCTAACGTTATCACCAAAAAAACCACCGGTGGAACCATCGCGGCTCTCATAAAAGTGAGTGGCCAACATAATGGTCCCTTGTTCGGTGGCTGGTGACATAAAATGTTCATTGTAATAACCTTGGTCGAAATGCTGAAAACTTTCAGCGTAAGAAATGGCGGCCGAGATGTAGGTTCCAATAAGGGCATTGTCCTCGTCATGACTTAGGATGAGGTTGGCTTTTACCTTTTCAAGCAATGTGTTCATACTTACCACCATCCGTTAGTTCCATTACGCAGCCTCTACGGTAACAGTAACAACATTCGACGTTACGCTTTCCGCTTCTTCAGCGCTAATATCGCAATAGTAATAATAGGTTCCTGCCGTCAATGTGGTAGGAAGTGCAAAGACAGATTCTGTCGCCCCGTCAATTTCTGTACCTCCGGTTGACGTTGCTGTGGTATTGCTATACCACTGGTACGTCATTTCTGCCCCATTTGTTACGGTAGCTTCCAGTGCAAGATTCTCTTCAATGCTACCTGCTGTTACCGTATTATCCATCGGTTCAATCAATAGCGTTATGACCGGAGCATCTGCAAACAGTATGCCAGCGGTTCTCAATTTTCCTAATAGATTGTTAAAATCAACAACTAAACCTGCAATTGTTGTGGCCTCACTGTTTGATTGGTAAAGAGCTTTAGAAAGTGAATTCCCATCAAAAGTAAGTTTCCCTTCAGCTGTGATGCTGAGTTCACCACCGATGACCGTTTTCTCGCCACCCTGATCGGTATAGTTTTTTGTGTTATACCCCATTTGTTTTTCTCCTCCTTTTTAAAAGAGGCGAGCAGTCAATGAAGACCACCCGCCATTAGATTTCTTACACTTTTTGTTGAAGAGCCTTCACTGCTTCTGGAAGGATTAGTTTTCCATCAAGACGCTGCGATGCCAAAAATCCAACCTGACCATTGGCAGCATAAAGTTCATTCAAGCGCTTAAACGTTCTGCCTTGGCGATCGGCAATCCAGTAGTAATTGAAGTCACCAAAGAGAATCGTTTTCTCACCAACCGCAGCTGTCGGCATGTACTGTGAAGTCAATACGGGACGGTTTAAAATCGTATCCGGTGTTCCTGCTGAGACAGATGGCTGCCATAAATACTGACCTTGTCCATCTTTTAGCTTTCTGATCGTTTTGATGGTCGCATCGTTCACCATGAACGTAGCGTTCTTTCGATAAGATGATTTAAGACTATGGTATAAATCAATCACTTCATCCATGGTAATTGCTGTGGCACTCGCGGCTGTGACTCCAGTAGTAGCTCCGCCAGTGCTGTTTAGAAGGCCAGTCGGTTTGCTGATGCCATTCCCTAAAAGGAAGGATTCTTCTTCAGCTGCACCAATTCGTCTAGCAAACTCACCAGCCACATATGCATCAAGGTCAAAGAAAGAATCGTGTAATAGCTCATCTGATACTTTCAACATTGTTCCAAGCTTATACGCAGAAAGACTGACTTGAGTAAACGTATCATCACTTTCCTGCAAGGCACTTTCTTCATCCATCCATGCTGCACTCCCATGACTTGCTACCACTGGAATCTTTCTGTCTCCATGGCTTGTGTTAATTACATGGCACAGTTTCCGCATCACATTAGCTTCTTCCAACGCCTGAATCAATTGCTGTTCATATTCATCAGGAACGAGATATCCGCCTTCTGAATCTTGGCCAATTTGTAAGGCGTTCTGTACAGAAGGGTTCACCTTATTTCGCATCGCACCCCAGAAGGCTGACTTGTAGGCATCGGTAGCTCTGCCTGTCTTTTCTTCTCTCGTTTTTTCAGGGCGAGCGGATAACGGATTGGTAGTAGCCGCAGTTAGTTCCCGATCCATCGTCTCTTGACGTTCAAGACGCTCTACTTCTTTTCCTAAGTCAACAACTTCTTTTTCCATTTTTTCATAGACGGCATTGTCTTCTGGGGAAATAAGTCCACTTTCTTGACGATGTTCATCTAAAAACTTCTTGGTCTGGTCCCATACCTTTGCTCGTTTTTCTCTTAATTCTTGAATTCTATTCATCGTATTACCTCCAATTTTTAATGAGTTCCAACCGTTTTTCTAGTTGATTGACTGGAATCCGGTCTACTTCTTGCTTGTTTTCATCTGTTTCTTCAGGTGTTTTTGTTGCTTTTGGTGCAACTATTTGTGGCATCTTTGCTTGAATCCCCGGTAGTTTATTGATTAGGGCATTCGTAACTGTGAGCTTGTCATAAATAAAACCGTCCGCTTGGTCATCCGTTGGTGCATTCTCGTAAAGGACACGGTCGGCAAATTTCAGTTCAATCGCCTTATGGGCACTCATCCAGGTTTCCGCATTCATCATGTTAGAAATTTTCAGCCTAGATAATCCGGTCTTGGTCTGATAAGCATTCATGATGCTTTCCTTCACTTCGCTTAGAAGATTAATGCCTGATTCAAGATCTGATACCTCCCCAGCGACTAACATCGCAGGATTGTGGATCATCAAAACGGATAGTGGGGAAACACACACCTCATCCCCAGCCATCGCAATCACGGAAGCGGCGCTTGCAGCTAGTCCATCAACCTGAATACTGATATGGCCCGGATATTCCTTTAACATGTTGTAGATTTGCGCTGCCGCAAAACAATCACCACCAGGCGAATGGAGCTTCACTACAATGTCATCTGATGGTTCACCCCCTTCATAAAGCTCTGTTTTAAATTGTTTAGGTGTGATGTCATCATCAAACCAGGATGACTCAGCGATATAACCCTCCATGTGTAAGATCCTGACTGGTTTTTCTCCGGCTTCATTCATCACCCATCGCCAAAATTTATCCATCTCCTTGACCTCCTTTTGGGCATAAAAAAAGCACCTCTTCGCTGAGATGCGGTTGCCCATTATTTTTAAGTTGTATTTTCATCTTTTTCAGCTGCCTCCTCACTTTCTTTCAATGCTTTCTTTGCATATGCACCCGCCATCTTAAGCGGCAGCATGTTACCGTTGGTTAGATAAAGATCACCACCTTCTTCGGTAGCAATCGGATCGAGATTCTCCATACGGCGCACATCATTAACGGAAAAAAAACCATTTTGAATTCCTATAGAATAACCGTCCATGCGAGACTTATAATCTCCACGCATTAAAGCTGAAGCATTAAAGGATACAAATAACTGTCCCTTTTCACTTTCTTTAAAGAGCTTTCGATCAATCGCCTGTTCGATCCGCACCAGCCAAGGTCTGATTGTATGAACAACAAAGCTAATCGATTGGTTTTCAATATTGCTAAAGGAACTTTTACTTAAATCAGCTACCATGTGCGGTGGCACTTGAAATATCCGACAAATCTCTTCAATCTGAAACTTCCTGGTCTCTAAAAACTGGGCATCGGAATTGGGCATACTAATTGCTTGGTATTGCAGACCATCTTCCAATACAGCTACTTTGCTACTCCTACCACTCCCACCATAGGTCGCTTGCCAAGCATCCCTTACCTTTGTCGGATCCTTAATCGTTCCAGCTGTGGAAAGGATCCCACTCGGGGTTGCGTTATTTGCAAAAAACTTACCGCCATATTCTTCGGCAGCAATATTAAGACCAATTGCATTTTTGGCAAGAGCTACCGGAGAGTACCCCATGATTCCATCAAAGCCAAGCCCAGGAATATGCAACACTTCATCGGGACCAAGATAATGCGTGGTGCCTTCTTTTCTGTAAGCATAGTAAAGCTGGCCCTTCCCATCCCGGTCGACCGTCATTTTATCCGGAAGCAAGGGATAAAGTGCCATGACATCTCCACGACCATTTCGAATGATCTGGCAATAAGCATTCCCCCATAAGAGAAGATGGGTCATCATCGTTTCCCTGATGGTGAAGGACGTCATTTCTTGATTCGGTTCGTCATGCAGGATCTTATATAATGGGTGATCATAGACCTTTTCTTTTCCTTCCCCTGTGTACTTGAACGTGTGCAATGGAAGAGAGCCCACCGTCTCAGCAATAATTCGTACACAGGCAAAAACCGCTGTCGTCTGCATGGAACTTCGCTCGTTCACCATTTTTCCAGATACACTTGGCCCCATATAAAAGTTTGGTGCCGAGCTAACACTATCTGTTGGATTGTCATGCGCTTTAAAAATCCCCTTTAGAAAGTCCATCATTATCATTTCATCACTCCCTTCTCTTTTCGGCATGAAAAAAAGCACCTCTTAAAAGATGCTGGTTTTGCATTTATGCTCTATTTAGTTGTAATCAAGGCATGTTCGCAAAAACTATCCCAATATAATCATGTCGCGTTCATCATAAATTGAAGTGCCGTCATCAGTTGGATTCACCGTCGCTCTAGCTAGTCCCATGATAAGGGCGACAATACCATCAATTTTCTCCGTTGACTTCTCCTTATCCACTTTGATGTTGCTGGCAGGATCCGTGCGAATAACAATGTTATCTGCCATCCAACGAAGTACCGGGTGGCCACCATGCGCGATTTGTTTACTTAATATGAGCCGCATGATTTCCTTTGTAGGTGGTGACATATCTTTAAACCCTTGACCAAAAGGCACTACGTTAAAGCCCATCCCCTCTAGGTTTTGACTCATTTGTGTTGCACCCCAGCGGTCATAGACGATTTCTCTAATGTTATATTGTTCACCTAACTTTTCGATGAATTTTTCAATAAAGCCATAATGGACCACATTTCCTTCTGTAAGATGTAACAGTCCTTGCTTATTCCAAAGATCATATGGCACACCATCTCGCTTCACCCGTTGAGGCAGTGTTTCCTCTGGCAGCCAAAAGAAGGGTAATACCTGGTACTTATCGTCTTCATCAACTGGCGGAAAAACGAGAACAAAGGCGGTAACGTCACTAGTAGAGGATAGGTCAAGACCGCCATAACAGACTCTTCCTTTCAGTTCTTCTGGGTCCACCGTAAAATTACAAAGATCCCATTTGTCCATTGGCATCCATTTGATTTCTTGCTTTAACCACATGTTCAACCGAAGCTGCTTAAACAGTGCCAAGTCTGCGGGGTCATCTTTCACTTGGTTGTAATGCTCCTTGACCCGATCTATTTGAATGGTATGACCAAGACTAGGATTAGCCTTGTACCAATTGTTTTCATCTTCAATGTCTGCATCATCTTCAAGTCCGTAGATGATGGAAAGGAATGTAGGGTCAACCCTTTTTCCTTCTAGAATATTTTTAGCTTTGCCGTGCATTTCCCAACCATAACCAGAGAGATTATTTCCAGCGGTCGTTAAGTATAAAAAGAGCGGCTGCGTTCTCGCATCACCCGATGCAGTGGTGAGCATCTTTGCCAAGTCGGCATTCGGATAGGTCCAGATTTCATCAAGGATGACACAAGAAGCATTAATCCCTGACTTTGATTTTACATCCGAACTCAACACTTGATAGAAACTCCCTGTTTTTGGGTAGACAATTCGTTTGGTGGATTTTATCGTGTTTGATACTTTTGAAAGGGTCCTATTCCCTTCAACGAAGTTCATGCTGGTGTTGAAAATAATACTTGCTTGCTGTCGATCACAGGCAGCTACATATACTTCTGCATTTGGTTCCCCATCGGCCAAAAGCATGTAAAGAGCAATCGCAGCACCGAGCTCTGACTTCCCATTCTTCTTACCAATCTCTACATAAGCGGTACGATATTGCCTTGTGCCATCCTCCCTTAAAGTACCAAAGAGTTTCTTGATTAAATCAATCTCCCAGGGCAGAAGGATGAATTGTTTTCCCGCCCACTTGCCTTTTGTCAGTTTGAGCTGCTGAATAAAGTTAATCGCATGATTAGCATGTGCTTCGCTATATGGCATGGTCATCTCCTCCTTTCTGCCCGATTTAATTCGGTCTTCCCATTAAATCTTCTGCTTTTGGAATACTTAAAAGCAGTTCTTCCATTTCATCTCCATCGATGGTGTTGCCTAAACTGTTGATATTCAGCCTGCTTCTCGCGGATGGACTAAGTCCCATTTCCGAGCAAAAATTTCGTACCTGTTTTAGATTCTGTTGGGCGATGGATACTTGCGGGATTTGCTGAATATAACCGGAGCTGGTCTTTAAAATTGAACCATGCTTTGAGATAAATTCCTCCGCTTCTTTCCATCTCGCATAGGCCTGACAGTAACCAGCAAAGGCGGCCATATCCACCTGCGTTAAAAGCCCCATCGCCGTTAATTCCTTAGAAAGCCTCCTCCATTCTTTTTTGGCATCAGGCTCCAGCCATGACGGGCATTTCGGCGCCTTTTTCTCCGGCTTCGGTTCGTTTTTGTTCAAAGTTCTTTTCCCCGGATTACCTTCCAGCTCTTTAATTGCTGTTGGTTTGGGCGGCCTTCCTCTACCTGCCATAACTTTCACCTCCTTCTAAATTCATCAAATCAAAAGAACCTATCCCCTGATAGACTCTAATTTGTGTATGAGTGACTCAATCGCTTTTCATTTCTTCTTAGTTCTTATCCTGCCAGATTTCCATTTTGAATTCGCCATTAAAAACCATCCAACGTACTTCACCATCATCAAGTTGAAGAACTAACATTCCTGGCACTAAATACATTTCATTTTTTTGATACCCCGATGCTTCCAAATCTCTTTTTTGCTTAAGTAGAAGTTCCATACCTCTCAATGCATCAACATTTCCCTGTAGCATTCGATCCAGATCTTTGGTCATTTAAACTGCCTCCCTGTGTTTTGGTATGTCTATATATCACTCTAAACACAGGTATTAGCAAGTTAATTTATTGGCCTTTTATTCCTTTGAAATTGTAATTCCCCTTCTTAATTTCCTCGTGATCCGCTTTCACGGCTTCATCATAATCGACCCTTTTTGATTCTTTATCCTTACAAGTCATGCAAAGGCAGTCCGTATTGTACATGGACATAATCCGTCCGGCTTTTAAGGTTCCACCGCAGCGATCACAGTTTGTTTGTGTGAAAAATTTATCCATTTGATTCACCCACTTTTCTAAAAGCCCCGCTACCTTCAAGGTTTGCAAGCAGCACCTTCCTTGTCGTTTTGTACTCACTGCCATTCATCCCGAGACGAATGAGCCACGTTCTGAAGGCGTATTTAGGATTGTCGTCCTGTGCTTGTTTGAAAGATGCTCGCTTTTGCTTTTGAGCGTTTTGATTGGTGAATGCGATTAGTTCTTGAAAAGCTGTGATCTTATCAGGTACTAAATTTGTCGCTGCTAGCTTGATAGTGAATGTTTCCTGTTCAAAATTAAATGCTAAGCCTGGGAGCCTCTCGGGACCAAGTTCATCCAGCGCCTTTTCAAATTCTTCAAAGCTGCTTGTTTCCTTCAAGCTTAAATCCTCTGCAACGGTGGCATCCATCAGTGGCTCGGTTGTCCCAAAGGCCATCAAAATCAGATGCTGTTTACTATTAAGCATGTTTACTAGATTTCGCAGCGTGTTTCCAGAGTGCCCTTCTAGCGGAAGGGTGAGCTCCATCCCGTCGAGATCCAATACCTTCTCATTCTCTAGTGTATCTTCCGCAGGCCCTTGTTCGACTCTCGTCTCTAGCTCTTCTTTCGGTTCTGGCGGGTTTAAGATTTCATCGAAAGTCTTCATTTCTCCAGCTGAAGTTGTAATTGTTCCCTGCCTATCAATTGTGTAGGTTTCTTCCTCCGTTGCAATCTCATAAGCAAAGGTTGGAACATTGAGATACCTTGGTTTCACCCCTAAAAATTCTCCTAGTTTTTTAACCATTTCTTTTCGATCCATTTTCATTACCTCCTGTGTTTTGGTGTAGTACATATATCACTCTAAACACAGGTAATAGCAAGTCTTTATGGGCAAAAATGTACTCATTTCTAATCAAAGAAACAGACCTCATTATGGTCTGCCCTTTAGTCATTTTCAATTGCTGTATATCTCGGATAAGTATAGCCTTCCGTGTTTACAAGTACCTTTTCACCGGTGTTTACATTAATGACTCTGATACAGCGAACCTCTCTTTGTTGGTTCACCCCACCATCTTCTTTCGTGATCCAAGGCTGGTCGTTAAAAAAGTCATTCGTAAAGTTATGAAAATCGTTATCTTCTAGTAAAACTTCCTTTATCACACAATAGCTTTGCCCCCGCTGTCCTTGCTTTAGGGCCCCCTCGGTGATTTCCTTTAGTTCCGCTAGATTACTAACTTTCCTTCCAAAGATTGCTTTCATTTTAAAAATCACTCCACCTCAACGTATTCCATGATAATTTGGAGGGCCTCATCATATGAACCTGATGCCATCACTCGTTCACTTACTTCTTTGGCTTGTTCAGTTTTTCCGTTTTCTTTTAAAGTCCTGCTGACACGTCCAAGGATAAAAAAGATATTCCCATCTTCACCGGCTAGTTTGCATGCGGGCTTTAGATTTCCATCCATTGCTACGCCTCCAATCTATTCAAGGTAGTAGCATATTGCCATACACGTTGAGGTATAGCAACTCTATTAAAATGTTACTGTAGTAACTCCTCAGTTTCTTTAATTTCTGGCTTTGGCACTTCAGCAAAAGGAACCTTAATACCACCTCGTAATAAAAACACATCTTCTGTACCTACCTGCTCAATAAATCTCTTCACAATTACCGTCGCGTACTTAGGATCGAGTTCCATCGTGTAACAGATTCTATCAATTTGTTCACAAGCAATGAGCGTGGAACCACTGCCACCAAATGTATCTAAAACAATACCGTTAACTTGAGAGGAATTTTTGATTGGGTAGCATAACAGCGGAATGGGTTTCATGGTTGGGTGTTCACCGTTCTTCCTTGGTTTGTCGTAACTCCAGACGGTTGTTTCAGAACGACCTGTGTACCATCTGTGCTTGCCACCTTTTTTCCAACCAAAAAGAATCGGTTCGTGAATCCAATTGTATGGACTTCTTCCCAACACAAGAGAGTTCTTCTTCCAGATACATACACCACTTAAATGAAAACCCGCATCAACAAAAGCCTTCCTGAAATTCAATCCTTCTGTATCTGCATGAAATACATAGGCAGAAGCACCTGGAGCCATATTCTCTGCCATATTTTTAAACGCAGACTGCAAAAACGTGATAAACGTTTCATTGTCTTGTTTATCATTTTGGATTTTAAGTCCACTGGAACTTTCAAAGTCCACGTTGTAAGGAGGATCCGTTACTAGCAAATTCGCTTTCTTTCCATCCATCAGCTGAGCCACGTTTTCTGCGTTCGTAGCATCACCGCACATTAACCGATGTCTACCTAACATCCAGATATCTCCCGGTTCTGCAAAGGATGCTTCCTCCAATGCTGTGTTCACATCATAATCATCTTCTTCGGCATCTTTATCGTGAACCTGGCTAAATAAATCCTCAATCTCTGCTGCATCAAAACCGGTAAGGGTCACATCGAAATCCTGCTCTTCTAGATCTTTCAGTAAGTCAGCCAATGCTTCAAACTCCCAGTCGCCGGTTACTTTATTAAGCGCAACGTTAAGGGCCTTCTCCTTTTCAGAAGAAAGTTCAACGACCACACACTCGACTTCTGTATGTCCTTCATCTACAAGAACTTTGTATCGTTGATGGCCACCGACGATGTTCCCGGTTTCTTTATTCCAGATGATCGGTTCCACATAACCAAATTCGGCCATGGACCGTTTCAGTTTGTCATAGGCTGGGTCGCCCGGTTTTAAATCCTTACGTGGGTTATACTTGGCCGGTTTGATTTCGGATACCGGGATTTTTCGGATTATCATCTCTTCACTCATCTTTTCAACTCCTTGACTCGATTATTTTTGAACATCAAAATAGCCCGAGACCTAGTCTTCGAGCCTAAACGTGTTGAAAACACCTATATTTCGAGCTGTTTTCTACTTGCTATTCAATTGGTTATTTCTTTACTTAGGGAAACAAAAGAATGGCTGTAACCCAGTTCTCATACGGTTTTTAACTCATTTACACAAAATCCCTGATATCTGCAAATCCGCCTAGATACCCCCCCTTACGATTTTTGCGAATTACTACACGAAACCCTAGCGCGTTGTCGCTTCAAAGGAGTTGGTAAGATGTGAACCCCCTACGGTGCCTTGAGTGCATTCCCAAATCCACCATCTTCAAGGGCTGTCTTCTTACTGTGACACGTTTTGCAAAGACCCTGCCAGTTGCGCTTGTCCCAGAAGAGTTTCATCTCACCACCATGTGGAATGGTATGATCCACTTCTGTTGCTGGTGTTAGTCTATCTTCTCTTCGGCAATGAACACACAGAGGATTTTCTTTTAAGTATGCTTTACTCACCTTGCGCCACTGATAGGTGTATATTTTTGAGCTGGACTTGTTCTGTTCTTTTGTTACTTGCTTTTTATGTTTGTCGCAATACCTATCAACACCAAGCTCATGACAAGCCGGATGGCGACAGATTGTTTTTGGTTTCCATGGCATCGGCCATCACCTTTTTCCTGTTTTAGGCATAGAAAAAGTCCTCGGCCAATGATATCCAAGGACTGTACTATTCAAGAATGGTGCGTTTCCTAAGATCGAATCGATATAGCTTAGGCATATGCTACAACATCTGGTTCTCTTGATTTTTACTATACCTCTACATTTTATAGTATAACCGATTACCCGACTGCCCTTCACTGCCTTTTACTGCCCTCTTCTCTAATTTTCTCAATTTCTTTTAATGCTCTCCCGTGGACCTTGAATACAGATCTGCTGTTATAGTTTAGTGAAACGGCAACATCTTCCCACGACTTTCCACTGATGTACCGCATCTCTAGCAACAATTGATAGTTCAAGTTGGCCACCTGATTAATGATTTCAATGAGTTCTTTTTTTAGATCGACCAGCCTATCAATATCATCATTGATTTCATTTCCTAAATCAACCACCTTTACGATAGCACTTTCCATGGTGCTTTTCTCATGGTTCCCACCGGATACCTTTACCTCACTCAACGTCGCCGTAACCTTCATCGATAGACTTTTTAATGAATCTAATTGCTCCAACTTGTTATCGATCATCTTATCAAGCCAAATCCCCTGGGATAAATATTCCTTTGCATTCATGTCAGCTACCTCCCTTCTTTAGATAAAACCTAGGTCATGAGTAACTTAGCTCGATCATCGCTTCGCACCACCAATCCATTTGCACTCTGTTGAAAACTTCCGAATGGTGATGTTTTGCGCCTTGGCTTTCTTGATCTCGATGGCCATTCCCTGAGAGACTTGCGATCCAAACATCCACAACTCATCGCATTTTTCCAGAAGCACGAGCCCCATTTCAATTCCTAGCTTTCGTTCTTCTTGATCACCGTCAAACAAAAACGGTGGGTACATTAAGTGTGGGATAATCGGAACCATGCCTTCCGTTACTGCATATCGTGCGTAGCGTTTTGTTCTCATCACATTGCTTTCTACATCACCCGCATATGGTGAACAAATAAAAACAATCTTTTTCTTTTGTTTTTTCTCTCGTTCTATATTGGTCAGAGCCTCATAGACAGTTGGATCAAGATATCCTGACTTGTTATAAAGATTCACTCCCATTTTTCATTTCCTCCTTGTATTTATTCATTCTCGCCTTCACCGCTTCAATCAGAGCAGCCTGGCTGGTATCCTTATCTTCTAACGCTTTCATCACCCGTTCATCAATGGTGTCTTTTGCAAGGATGTGGTGAATGATGACTGTTTCCTTTTGGCCTTGCCTATGAAGTCTTGCATTCGCTTGTTGATAGAGTTCGAGACTCCAGTTAAGCCCAAACCAAATGATGATGTTCCCGCCAGCTTGAAGGTTAAGACCATGACCTGCTGATGCAGGGTGGGCTAAAAGGATGTTAACTTTCCCGCTATTCCAGTCCTTGATATCTCCATCCGATTGCAAGAGTCTGGGTTTGGCTTTCTTAAGATGGTTTAAGATCCTGTCCTTATCATGTTGATAGCCATAAAAAATAAGAACAGGTTTCCCACCAGCAGCTTCAATCAGTTCATCAAGTGCTTTTAACTTCTCATCGTGAATGTGTTTCACTTCTTTGTTTTCATCGTAAACAGCACCGTTGGCCATCTGTAATAACTTGTTTGCAAGGACTGCTGCTGATCCAGCTAAGACATCCGTGTCCGCTATGGATAGAATCAGTTCCTTTTCTAACATCTCGTACTGCTCTTTCGCCTTCTTTGGCAGCTCAACTAGAATGGTATTATCAATTCGGTCCGGTAACTCCAGATAATCTTCTGCTTTCATACTCACACAGACATCCGAAAGCTTTTCATAAATAGCATCTTCAGCACCCTGTTTTAATTTCCATGTGTATACCATCATTTGATTTCGTTGATCTGGTAGGAAATATTTCTCCCGGTAGCCAGTTACCGTTCTCCCGAGTCTCTCTCCACCGTCTAATAAATAAATCTGTGGCCACAAGTCGATCAGTCCATTGGGCGCTGGTGTACCAGTTAATCCCACAAATCTTTTTATTAAAGGTCTTACTTTCTTTAAGGATTTAAACCGTTTTGCCTTGGATGATTTAAAGCTGGATAATTCATCGATGACCACCATGTCAAAGGGCCAATCTGTATCAAACCAATCCACAAGCCATGTGACATTTTCTCGGTTGATAATGTAGATGTCAGCTTTATTGTATAGGGCTGCTACTCTTTGTTTTTCGCTTCCAAGCACTTTTGAAATTCGTAGCGTTTTAAGGTGATCCCACTTTTTCACTTCTTCCTCCCAAGTGGTGCTAGCCACTCGAAGTGGAGCAATAACCAGAACCTTTGCAACATCAAAGTGATCATACATAAGGTCCAAAATAGCTGTCAGGGTTGATATGGTCTTACCCATTCCCATCTCTAGAAATAGAGCAGATTTCTTTTTCTCAATAATCCAGTTAGCGGCATACGCTTGGTATTGATAAGGTTTGTAAATCATCGGACCATCTCCTGTAGCAAGGTTTCGATTTCCTCGTAACTATCAATCGTATAAACGTTAAATCCTAACGCCTCAATCTGACTCTTTCTTTTTCGTTGCAAGGCTCTTAGTTTTTTAGCTGGTGCTTTTAATTCTACGAAAGCCACCTGTGCTCCTTGAAAGAGTACTAACCTATCTGGCACGCCTGCAAAACCGGGAGATATAAGCTTAAAAGCGAAACCGCCATTTTGCTTTACTTTCATTTTAAGTCTCTTTTCTATGCTTCCTTCATTCATGTCTAACTCGCTCCTATAGAAATGTAATGTTTACAGCCTGACCCCTGTGTTCTTAAGGCCTTGAAAGCTTTTGTAAACATGTAAACAGCAATTTTGATAACTTATACATAGAACGCTATTAGGGGGTATAGCGTATATCTATTACTCTCTAATCCCCCTATTTTTTCTTTAATAGATAGATAGGTTTACATTGTTTACAATGTTGTTAAGCAAGTAGTAGTAAGGGTTTGGCTGTAAACAATAAATTCTTTTTAATGTTTACCTGTTTACAAATCTTCTCGACGAAAACCTCTTTGCGTACCATAATGATTCTCAAACCTGACCGAACTCACTCGTTTCCATCCCGGAGTATTTTGGATGATCGTATTAATCTCTTTGGCATCATATCTAGTCATGATGGATACATCCTTTTGAAACAGTTCTTCCCAAACCATCTGGGCACAGACCTTGTTTAGCTTCACACTCGCATTAGGCTGACCGTCACCGTGGTCCATATGCAAATAGGTACGCCGGGTTCCGATGTCGAGTTCATACCAGTTTGTTGGTACCGGTATTTCCAAATAGGTTCTGATGCTTTCTGCAATCGGGTTCTCTTGCGTATGAGCCTCCTGAATCACCTGAGCTTTTTCCTCAATTTCCTTACTGAGAGCCAAGGATTCTCCTTGTTCAAACAGTGCTTTTGCTTCCGCCCACATCTGGTCCACTTCCTCATCGGTTAGATCGACCCACATGTTCTTACTGCCGTTTCCGTTGACCGTAATTGGTAAAAATCTTCTATTTCCTGTCGGATCATTTAAAAAGTCATAATCATTGGTGGTTCCAAAGAACACGCATTGTCTTTTAAACGTTTCATTATGTCTTCCATAAGCGACTCGGAACGTATCCTCTGACTTTGAAATAAAATGCTTAACTGCTTCCACGTCTACCTTCTTCGTTGCCGTGAGCTCCGCCATCTCCAAAATCCAAGCTCCCTGAAGTTGCTCGTAGGCTTCCTTGCCCTTCACGGTAATCAGGGAATCCGAGTGCCATTCTTTGCCTATGCACTTAATAATGTAACTTTTCCCTACCCCTTGAGGACCAATTAGAACAACGCAGTAGTCAAACTTCGCACCGGGTCGATAGATTCTAGTGACTGCAGCCACGAGGATTTTTCGGGTAAATGTTCTTATTGCTTCATTATCTTCTGCACCTAGGTAGTCGATCATGATGCTTTCTATCCGTTCCGTCCCATCCCAATGCAAACCATTTAAATATTCTTTGATTGGATGAAAAGCATATTTCACCGCTACTTCGCTCCAAGCATCGCCGATAATACCAGCCCCCTTAATGCCATAAACAGAGTAAAGGTAGTTTCTCAAACTAGCATCATCGGCATCCGACCAGTACTCGCCTCTTTCCGCACTTCTCCAGGGCAGATCACCTTTAATCACCACCCGATGAACAAAGTCGTTCATGGCAATTCTGTCTTTAAACGCTGGATCATTTTCAAGAATGAGGATGACATTGGGCGCACTAGAAACAATATTTCCTTTCTGATCCCGAGCCAGTTCTGTCAGCCACTCCATTTCTTCCTCTTCAAAATCTTCTTCAGCAAGATTCAGTTGTTCTTTGCCAAGGGTGATCTTCACCTGCTTGTCCTTTAAGGCCTCATCCACCATCGCTTTATAAGAAGGCAGACGATTGATAGGCGTTCCCTCTTTCACAGACTCATCCAAGTCCCCATATAAATGGAATCGAACCAAGTCAAAAGCGTTACAAAGTTTTCCTCCAATAGGATCCGTGGAATGATGGGAATAAGCAAAATCACCATTTTGATAAATGACTAATCCACCTGCTGTAGAACCGGAGGCATAGGTATAACGGTTTGGATCCTCACAGAGCAGGTACACATCACTTAAATATTTCTCAATCACATCTATCACAGAGTATGTCCGGCAAAAAGCACCGACCAACCCTTCTTTGCTTCTAGGGTCTCCCTGCTTATCCGCCAGTTTTTTTCGTTCATGAACCGTTCTTGAACTCTCTGGCCAGTAGGATGAATCTCTCCAATCCGGGTACCTTTGAAGCACTGTGTCCGGATCAATCCATGGCTCATCCTGTACGTTGAACACAAAGTTTGCATCAGATGAAGTTGACGGCCAGTACATCAAGCGGTGGATCTGATAGGTTGTATCATCGAAAAAATCAATGCCCAGGTCTGCCGCAATTCTTCTAGCAATGGGTATATACTCATCAGCTGTGACTGGTCTCGTTAAAGGAATCACCAGTCGTAGTCTTGGCTTTTTCGAATCATGTTTATGGGTGGAATACATGGCGCATCCGTGACCAAAGATGGTCTCAACCGAGGCCCATAAATCTCCTTTTACAAAATCAGCATCAAGAGTTACCAGCTGCCGCCACACGACGCTGTCATGCTTTCTTCTCCCTCCTTTTAATGTCCCACCGACAAATCCACCCACATCTTTGATTTCATCCTGCTTTGATTTAGACAACTTCTTGTATTCTTCATGCGTTTCATGGGTTCTGATGGTACTGCTTAACTTCTTTACCACCTCGGACCAGAGCATTTCTCTGTTTTTCCAATTCAGCTCTTTTCTATTTCTTCCGGTGGCGATTGTCAGGTTTCCATCATGTTGTACGATCGTTTTTCTTTTCTCGCTGGCATCTATCACATCTATCAACCCTCCTACGTAACACCGTATTCAGGCCCTTTCTGGCTCCTTCCATATCACCGGAAAGAGCCTGACCTTTTATTGTTTTAAGCGTCTGTCTTGATAACACATCTTTGTACACTTTTAAATTCGTTACAAATTTGACTCTGTCCATGTCAGACAAACTCCTTGCTTCCATTTATGAAAATCTACTAATCTTTCTTATAGTAATCTGTTTCAAAGCTATCGGCGTTCAGTGGTAGTCCCGGAGCCCAAGCAATAGCTTGACCCATGATTTCTTCAACTTCTTCTTTCGAGCCAACTCCAACTGGAACATCAAGAATCACTTCATCATGGACATGAAAGTTGATTTGATAACCGGCTTCATCCAACCGAAGCATGGATACAGCTAGACAATCCCTGGCAATGGCCTGAATAATATTCTCCGTCAGCTTACCCCCGTAGGTCGCAATTCTTCCCCACTGTTTGGTGCTTTGCTCGGTTCCTTCATAGGTGATTTGTTCTTTTCCAAAGCGTTCATCGATCCCCATTTTTGGCCTTACATAAGCAAGTGAACGTCCAGAAGGGAGCTGTATAAAAAGGATGCCCTTTGTGTAATGAAAGGTCAGCCCATACTGCATCTTCACGACCGCTTTTTCTTTCACTGCTTTGATGGCAGCTGCTTCTATAGCCCACCACATTTTTACGATGTTTGGATTTGCCTGTCGCCATGCTGCGACTAACTCAGGAAGTTCATCTTCCGTAAGGCCCATATCTATTGCCCCCATTTGCATCAATGCTCCTTTCGAGCCACCATATCCAAGGGCTAGTTCAGCTATTTTCCCTTTCTGCCTCAAGGGACTACCTTTATCAATTGTTTCAATCGGTACATTGAACATTTGTGCTGCAGAAGCTTCGTAAATTTTTCCGTGAGATTGAAACACATTCATTCGCCAACGCTCTCCCGCCAACCAAGCAATCACTCTTGCTTCAATAGCTGAAAAGTCAGCTACGATAAACCGATGACCTTTTGATGGAATAAAGGCAGTACGGATAAGCTGTGAAAGAAGCTCTGGTACACTATCAAAAAGAAGTTCCAGAGCTTCATAGTTTCCTGATTTCAAAAGGTTTCTTGCAAGGTGTAAATCACTCATGCTATTTCTTGGAAGGTTGTGAATTTGTACGAGCCTTCCCGCCCAGCGCCCAGTACGATTAGCTCCATAAAATTGCAACAAACCTTTTATTCTTTTGTCCCTACATATGGATCGTTCCATCGCTTCGTATTTCTTCACGGACGTTTTTGACATCGCTCTTCTTAGTTCCAACAACCGTTTCACTGTCGGGTTTTCTACCTTGTCTAGTAGCTCTACAACTTTTTCCTTTGAAAGGCTGTCCACTACTATCCCCTGTTCCTGCAACCAGCTTTTTAACTGGGCAGGACTATTAGGGTTTTCTAATCCAGTTAAATGGATTGCTTCTTCAGAGAGCTTCTTTTGAAAACTAGCATCTGCTTTCAGCGCATTTGTCACCAAGCTAGTATCAATGGAGACACCTTGATCGTTCATTTTCTGATCGAGCTCCCAAAGCTTCTGTTCCACTTCTGGTATGGGGAAAGCCTCTAGTTTCTTTCGGATTTGTTTTTCTACCTCAACATCTTGTTTGCAGTAGACCTTATAGGTAGCCCACTTTTCAGGATCATGCTCCGGTAGATTCCGTGTTCTTCCCCCATTAACTTTGGTGGGCTTACAAGGAATAGAAAAGTAGCGAATTAAGGCTTTCCCCTCCTTCAATTTCTGTTCTTTCAACTTCAGACATTTCCCCACACCAGCAAGGTATCCAGGCAAACCCAACATTAAGGCATGAACCGATGAGCATTGCCACTGTTCAGGTGGCATTGGTTCATCAAAGTATTTGGTTAAGCACGTTCTTTCAAAGTTGGCATTGTAGGCCGTCTTTTGTACTGTAGTATCCGTAATGGCTTTTATAATTTCTTCTGGTATCTTCTCACCAGAAGCTAAATCAATAATCTGTACCTCTTCATCATCAATCCCGTAGGCAAAGAGCAGGATTTCAAAATCATCCGATTCACTGTAGGCATAGACCCCGGATTTAATGAGGTCTATACTACTGTAAGTTTCTATGTCGATGGCTAAGGTTTTCATAGGCATTAACCTAAGATGTCGTCATCATCTTCATCTGAAAAATCATCCTCTGCACGGCTTCTTCCACCAAGTGGCTCTCCTTCGGATGTCTTCATGATGTTTTGCAGACCAGCTGCGATTCCACGATTTCCGTTCACATTGTAAGCATAAAAAGTTAAACTGACCCTGCCGTAACAACCGCTATAAAACTCACTTTGGTCCAAAACAGGATTAACATCCGCATCAACAATACCGGGTTTAACTTTGCTATTGGCATTAACAAAATAGGCACCTTCATAAGCCTCATCTTCTTCCCTATCCACATCACCATCACGGAGCGGAGTCTTAAGGTTGTTCGGCACCTTGCCGCCAAACTTGTCCTTATTTTCTTCGATAGCTTTTTGGACGGCATCTTTCACTTTTTTTATAGTTTTCTTGTCCGACTTCGGAATAATGATACTGAGTGAGTATTTTAAATCACTTCCGTTGACGCTTACTGGTTGATGCACATTCGCATAACTGAATCGAACCGGGTTTTCCTTTGTTCCAATTGTAATTTTTACCATAATGCGTTTCCTCCTATTATTTGAAATCTGCTTTTGGAGAAGCTTTTACTTCTGCTCTTTTATCATCTTCAGGTACCAGTTTTACTTTGCCTGGAGCTTTTGTAAGCAAAGTACCAATCAATTCATTAAATGTTTTTTTACCAAGCTCTTTTTCAAGAGTGGTTATGGTATTAACTGATTTTTTATAAATCACATCACTGTCGTATCCGGCATCAGTCAGTGTTTTTACAACTAGTTCTTCATCCGAATACTTACGAACGCCTCTACCCTCAACTAGTTTCATCCCTGGCCATTGTTTGTTTTCTTGAATAGCCATGATTTGGGCATATTCCTGAACACTTTTTGCCCAGCTAATCAACTCATCAATGGAGGCTAGTACTTCCACTACCTCATCATCTGTAAGCAGTGGTGGCTTTTGAAAATCCATCACAGCAAGCTTTGTATTCGCTTCTGCTCTCGCCCTGCAGGTAGCCTTTACCTTACAAAACCTGCAATGGTCTCCGGCAATGAAGTCACCTTCACCCTTAAATGCTAACTCCGCCTTGGGCTTGACCACTTCTTCTGCCCATTCCAATAGTTCATCCACTTGCATTTCATCCGTGGAGATATTGTCTAATCTTGGTTGCACAACGGTCATCAGGACATTCTGAATATCATAGAGTACACCAAAGTTGTTTAATGCACCCAAAGCGTACAGTCGCATTTGTGGGTTTTCCACTGCAGAAACCTTGACACCTTTCCCACCCTTAAGGTCAATAACTTCTAATCTATCACCATAAATCAAAATTACGTCCCCGGTACCGAAAGCAGCTGGCACCCAAGGACTAAAGTCTACTTTTTCCTCAATAAGGATGAGTGGGTCCTTACATAGTGCCCTAGCTTCATTCATTTTTTCAGTAACTACATCTACATAGGTTTGTACGGCTTGTTCAATTTCTGAGCTATAAAATTCATTTTGCTTCATCTGCTTTAACTTTTTATTCAACTGAGCTTTTGTCATCTGTTTTAACTCATAAGACAAATAAAGCTCCGATAGCTCATGCATGAATGTACCCTCTTTGGCAAAAATGCTTGTTGTTTCTTCGTACTGTTCGCCGAGTCGAATGCTTGGTGTACAAGCTAACCACTGACTTGCTTTTGAGGCACCTAAACTAGCATGGGCCCGTTCTGAATGATTCACAGATCCAACCCCAGTATCCTTCATCAAAGTTTCCCCGCTTCTACTAAAAGATCCGAATACTTTTCGGCTGGGATGTCACTTAGCTTCTTTGCTCCAAACCCTGTGATTAACTCCTTCACTTGTAACTGTTTTCCATCTTGAGAAAGTGCTGCAAGTTTCGACCTGACATCTTCCAAAGAAGGTAATTTATCTTTTGGAGGTTGTGCTGTTTTCTTTGGTTCCTTGTTCTTCTTAGGTTGTTCTTTTTCAACAGGAACTGCAGAATCCGTTTGATTGCTTTCTAATGCAATCACCAAGGTTTCAATACTTCCTGCTAGATTTCGTAAGTCTGTCACTACATCAAAAGCGAGTTTCGTTTTACTCATTTGCATTTTTCTCCCCTTTCTTTACATTTTGTTCATCAAGATCGCTCAGTCGATTGGCTAGTCTTTTAGAGACAATACTGATTGCCGTAAGTACCCCAACCATCTCTTCCTGCATATCTTTATTGACACCTTTTTGCTTTACTTGTGTTGTCATCCCATTCACCTCCTTGTTTTAGATAATGCCCTTCACTTATTAGCCAATGGGAAGGGTGGTTTGGTAACCAAAACTACAAAAAATATTTTTTAAGCTTGTCCAACACCTTTTTATGGCGTTTAACAACAGCCACATGGGAGACGTTTTCCACCATAGCAATTTCCCTGACTGTAAGGTCTTTATAGTAAAGAGCTTGAATCAGCTCTTGTTCTTTTTGATTGAGTTCCGCCATCGCTTCTTGTAAAATCAGCAATGTTGCTTTATCGCAGAGTATTTCTTCTATCATTTGATCATCATCAAAATCTGCACCTTGATCCATCAAACGATTGATTGAATCTTCTTTACTTGGAACAAAAACAACCGTTTCTGCTTCAGAATCAACATCAATCCGTCCAACTTTAATGTCTTGTTCCATGTATCGCTCACGTCGATTCCTTCTGTAATATTCTTTGTAAATCTCCTCACTTACGGAGACTTGGTCCTTGCCGATTTTGATAAACTTCCTCATTCTCTTTTCCTCCCAATGGCCTGGCAAGGGAGCCGCAGGGGAAAAATGAGATAAAAAAAAGACCGGACAATAGCATCCCTGAATAAATCTCAGGATTAACCATTGTCCGGCCATTAGGTAGTTCACCACGACTCCATTGCTCGGTACCGAATATTTAAATTTCTAAGAACACAAAAGCCGGATAACTACTAACAAGTAACTATCCGGCCTGGGTAATTCTTAGGATTCCTCGCTCGGTATAATCGTGGTATGAAATTTTAAAACAAAAAAAAGGCCGGACACTATCGTCAAAATCGATAGTATCCGGCCCTTAAGGTAGCTCGGTGACTTAAATAACTTATTCACCGGCTCCTTCTCGTCTCGGTATAGCTTTTCCACTTACTAAATTAAATTCATCTAAACCTAAATCCACTGTCCATACTCTTCTGCACTTACCACATTTAGCTTGAACAGTACCATATGCTTCTCGTCCCTTATCCATTAACCTGTGACCACAAACAGGACACTCTATTCTTATAACGCTACTTTTTTCTATCATTAATTCTCCTCCCAGTACATGTGGTGAAACCACCTGATGATTTACTTGTATTTCTTAATTACATTTTATACAAGAACACATGTTCTGTATAGTAGGAAAGTTAATTTTTTACACCAACACTTGATCGATTACTGGCAATAAGCATGATTTATACTTTTACTACATTGATGGAACAAATGAGGACAGGTCCTATAATCAAAAGACCAGCCCCCGCTTCGTTTTTTCTAGTCTCAAGTTCACTGACAGTATGAACTACACTGCTTTGGTTTGTATTTGATTGTTATAGAAAAATACATTAATGGTGTTTCCACACTTCTGGCACTTTATTTCTACCTCTGCTTCTTTAGCTGAAAGCATGTCCATTAATCTTTTGTTTTTACAATTAGGGCACTTTACTTTTGTACCTATAATTCCCATCTTCCTTCATCAGTCGTTTGATTTAAGTTCTG
The DNA here is from genome assembly GCF_049310925.1 of Virgibacillus sp. DJP39. Lineage (NCBI taxonomy): Bacteria > Bacillati > Bacillota > Bacilli > Caryophanales > Bacillaceae > Virgibacillus > Virgibacillus sp. DJP39. Next base: position 34,540 of record NZ_JBMERP010000037.1, read on the forward strand.
TTAAGTATTGTAATAAGTTCACTTTATCCATTGTTTATAGTCAACGGTTAAACCAAAAAAATATAGAGACAAAAACTTTTAAAATATTTGCTAGCCCAAGGATGAAATACATACTTCTTCCAATTACTTGTCTAAAATGTATGAGCTAATTATAGCACGCTCATAAAA
>NZ_JBMERP010000038.1:0-34254 GCF_049310925.1 Virgibacillus sp. DJP39
CTATTATCGCCCTTTCACTTTTCACACTTTCCTTTTATGGTACAACTAATATAGCCAGAACGAAAGAGTGAAGGCATTAACAATTACTATCCAACAGTAAAGTGCTAAACTTAATATATTGATTATTAAAAAGGAGTGTTTTTTTTGAAAACGATGACATTGGGAAACAGTGGATTAGAGGTACCTAATATAGGATTAGGATGTATGCGGATGAAGGATCTCATAAAGAATGATGCTGCTAAGGTAATTCAAAGTTCAATGGATGCAGGGATAAACTTCTTTGACCATGCAGATATTTATGGAGACGGAAAATCTGAAGAAGTTTTTTCAGAAGCAATTGAATTGACTTCTTACAGCCGTGATAAAATAACATTGCAAACAAAATGCGGTATCCGAAAAGGCTCTTTTGATTTTTCCAAAGACCATATTTTAGCATCTGTTGATGGCAGCCTCGAGCGCTTGAAAACAGACTACATTGACATTCTGCTACTTCACCGTCCAGATACATTAGTTGAACCAGAGGAAGTGGCCGAAGCATTCACAATGTTGAAAGAAAGTGGTAAAGTTCGACAGTTCGGTGTCAGTAATCAAAACCCTATGCAAATTGAACTGTTAAAAAAGTATCTAAAACAGGATTTAATTGTGAATCAACTTCAATTCAGTATCATGCATACCAGCATGATTGACGCTGGAATGAATGTAAATATGGGAAATGATTCTGCTATAGTTAGAGATGGTAGTGTCTTAGACTACAGCAGACTAAATGATATGACGATCCAGGCATGGTCTCCCTTCCAATATGGGATGATGGAAGGAGTATTTGTCGGAAATGAAAAATTCCCTAAGCTTAATACAACACTACAGGAAATCGCTGAAAAAAAAGGCGTAACTGATTCAGCTATAGCCGTAGCATGGATTCTCCGTCATCCTGCAAAGATCCAACCAATTGTTGGTACTATGAATCCGGAACGTCTTAAAGGTATTGCGAAAGCATCCGACGTTGAGCTTAGTAGAGAAGAATGGTATGAAATCTATCGTGCAGCTGGCAATGAACTTCCTTAACTTATTAGCATATGGAGTCAGGTTACACAGCTCCATATGCTTTTTTAATTACCTTGGAATCCATAATTTTGTAAAGTCAAAATGGCCAAAGGATGTGAACGCTGCATCTTTTATCATCGGATGAAACGTTCTCTCTTTAACGGGGTGATATTGAAATATAATTAGGTTACGCTCTCGAATATGTCGCTCAATCTCCGAAAAAACCACTTCTCTTGTCTTGGCGTTTCCCGTTTTAGTTTCTCCTAATTTTTGATCAATCCAACCTAAATCTTCAGTAGGGAACATTCTCCTGAACAAGAGTGTCCGATTGTAGAATGCACCAAAAAAAGACAAATGCTGGTCAAGTGATGACACCTCGCCCATGAAGATTAAATCAGCATGATCATCCATCGTCCTGTTATAAAAATCAGTGAAATCAAATGTATGCAAAACAAAATTTATACCGTATTTTTTTGCCTCCTCCGCGAACCATCCCACTTCTTTTCTAGCACGATCGAAACCAAGGTGATACAAATGGAGTTCTTCCCCACAGTAACCAGATTGCTTTATTAACCCTTTGATTAGGTTTGCATCTTTCTCTAGGTAAACAGAACGTTCTACTGAAAAACTGCTGGACTCGAACAACTGATCAAAATTTAAGGCTTTAGCTAGTTTATTCATATCCAGTAGATGGTAAATAGCTTGACGGAAAGCTGGATGCTGAACGATCGTACTCTGATTAAAATTAAATGCTAAAAAACGAAATCCAGTCTCAATTTCCTGTTTTACGACTGGTTCTGCTAAAGTATCATGATCAATAGTGTAATTAACCAAATTAGCCGCCTCTGAAGAAACCTTATAAAAATGAACCTCGTCTAGTAGTGGTCGTTCTTTAAAATATCCATCAAATGCTTCTAATACAAGTTTATCCTGACTTCTTTCTTTTAACGAAAATGGGCCAGTACCAATCCATTCATATTCATTAAATGGTAGATTAGCAGGCAAAATACAGAAGTTCGGTGATGCTAGATAACGAAGAAAGAATGGATTTGGTTGACTTAAATAGATAGCCACTTTATACATCCCTTCACATTTAACTTCAACAATTTCGTTTGCCAACCAAGCATAGGAAGCAGGACCACTCTTTACTCGGTTGATTGTCGCCTGAACATCCCTACTAGTTAACTGCTCTTGATGGTGGAACAAAACACCCTTACGCAAGTGAAATGTCCATACCTTTTGCGTTTCATCAAGCTGATAATGATGGGCAATATGAGGTAAAATACAGTCCTGCTCCGCATCATATTTTACTAGTGGATCACCTAATTGCTCAATTAGATGCGATTCAAAAGTTATTGCTGTTTGTATTGGATCAAGCGTAGTGATTTCCCTGGAAATAAGTGAATGCAGAATATCCTTGGTTGTTTTATCTTTTTGATACCCAAACAAATTACGGATATCTGAAGACACCTTGGCAATCCAGGCCTTTGGAATGGGCAGTCTCAGAAGTTGCGCAGCATGGTCGAGCTTGTCATGCTCAAGGCATTCCTTGACAAAACATTCTACTTCAAATTGAAGGGCGTTTACAAAGATAAGTTTAGAACGATTTCCCCTCCCTTTTCCAGGTACATAGCTTAGTTTTTCTTCAGCTTGGAACTGATGAAGAATTCTTTTGACGTTCTTACTTGAGCAAAACCATAATTCTTCAAGTTCAGCCAGTTTAAACTGACATTCTTTTTCATGCTCACGTTCATAAAAATGTGCCCGCATAGCAAAATAGCGATTAGTCATTACATGGAACCTCCTTAGAAAACTTGGCTTATCGCCAAGCCTTAATGGCGAAAGCCTTAGTTGCACTTATGCAGTAAGAAAGGATTTATACTTTCTTACCTGCTAACAAAAGCGCAAGCGCCCTGGGTAGAGACGTACGGACTGGACTGAGCCGTAGGAGATAAAGGAAACATACCCCTGCAACAGGGGTATGCCGACGTTGGACGGCAAGTCCGCTTTTAGTCGGCCCTCCTCTGAGGAAGGAAGCCGATGTTGACTTATCGTACGAAGGCGAGGGAAGTCTCGCTAGTCTCTGGGCGTTGGAGCTGGACGTGGCTGTTATTGTAAGCAAGCTTAACAAAGCCAAATTTTTTATACTTTTTCATCTCCTCTAAAAGGGGACATTAATTTACTTATTATACCCTTTTTACCCCCTTTTTCAACTCGTATACTATCTATTAGGAGGAATTCACATGTTTAAATCTTTACACCCTAATATACGTATTAGAATTTATACATATTTTTGAGCAGGTTAGTCGGATCAGCGGTATTTCCGTTTATGGCCATTTACTTTACAAGTCATATCAATGCATATGTTGCTGGGGTACTGGTATTGATACAGGTAGTCGTACAATTTTTGACTGGGTTATATGGTGGTTATCTAGCGGACATCATCGGTCGAAAACGATTGATGGTTACAGGAGAAATATTGAAAGTTGCAGCTTTCACCGGGATGCTTATTGCTAACTCTCCAATGCTCCAGTCACCTTGGACTACGTTTGCCATGTTACTTATAATTGGAGCAGCCTCAGGCCTTGTTAACCCTGCTGCTGAAGCAATGTTGATTGATGTTAGTACGAAAGAAACAAGAGCTTTTATGTACGCGATAAATTACTGGGCCGTTAACATGTCTCTTATGCTCGGGCTTATCGTGGGTGGTTGGTTTTTCGAAGCATTCCTTTTTGAGTTATTGGCAATCTTGATTTTGATGAGCCTAGTTACATTATGGATGACGGCAGTCTTAATTAAAGAAACCTATCAGGCTAATGAAGGACAAATCACTCAGGGCTATGGTATAAAGCCTTTGCTGAAAAGTTATCAGACTGTAATGACCGATTGGCCGTTTTTAGCCTTTACAATCGGCGGTATTGCAATTCTTGCCATCGAGTTTCAACGGAACAACTATATTGCTGTGAGGTTGGAACAGGAAATTATTCCACGTACAATTGATCTTTTTCATATTTTTCCCTTTCAGCTAGATGGCATAAGATTGCTGAGTCTATTGACTGTAGCAAACACATTGATGATCATTTTTCTGACCGCATCTGTTACAAAATGGATAAGGGGGAAAAATGAACGATCAATTATGTATATTGGATTTATACTATTTGGCATTGGCTATGCTTTTCTTGCATTTAGCAATAATATACCAGCCATGTTCGTAGCTGTATTTGTCTTATCCATTGGCGAACTCATGTATGTACCAACACGTCAGTCTATCTTAGCAGAGATAGTTGATGATACAAGGCGTGGTTCCTATATGGCTTTTAATGGCTTAGTATTCCAGTTAGGTAAAATGCTTGGAGCTTTGGGCCTGATTGTGGGAAATATTGTTGGTGGTATTTGGATGGCTGCAGGTTACTTAGTTCTTGTTGTCATCGGTATTCTATTCTCAGGAATGGCTATTAAAAACCGTGCAGAAAACAGGAAAAACATAGGTGAAATGGTAGCTGCAAAGAAATAAATAAGGAGGATTATAAATGAAATTTGTATTATTATTTGGTCCTCAAGCAGTTGGAAAAATGACTGTTGGGCAGGAATTAGCAAGGACTACTGACCTAAAACTTTTTCATAATCACATGACCATTGATTTACTTGAACCGTTTTTTGGATTTACTCCTGAGATGTGGCGTTTATCTTCATTATTTCGGGAGGAGATATTTAAAACATTTTCCAGAAGTGATTCGTACGGAATGATTTTCACCTATGTCTGGGCGTTCAATAAAAAAGAGGATTGGGAAGCTGTAGAAAAAATGTGTGCTATCTTTAATTCCGAAAAGGCAGATGTATACTTTGTTGAGTTGGAAGCCGATACGAAAGAAAGACTAATACGGAATAGAACGCCTAACAGGCTTGAACATAAACCAACAAAGAGAAACATCGAACAATCAGAACGGAATTTATTAGATTCGTTGAAAGACCTTAGGTTAAATTCTATCGAAGGTGAAATTGACAGGAAAAATTATGTCAAAATAAATAATACAAATTTGAGTGCAGGAGAAGTAGCTCAAATGGTCAAAGATGAATTTAATTTGTAGCTTCCTCGGCACATTCTTCTTGACATACACACAGGATAATGGTTAACTATTAATAGATTTCAAAGGGGAGTAGCTTTAACAGTATTGTCGTCATTACAGAGTGATTTTGTTCACTCTCGGCATTACTGGCAACTTACGGTGTTGTTAGCAAGACCTTTGCCAATTTGGTAAAGGTCTATACATTTTTCTTAGGGGCCTTTACCATGTTATTTGGTAGAGGCCTCTATTTTTTTATATCCAGGAAGGAGAAGTACAATTGGACTCAATTTGGTTAGAATATGGATGGACATTATTAATATTAATTGGTCTTGAAGGTTTATTGTCTGCTGACAACGCACTTGTTATGGCTGTTATTGCTAAGCACTTGCCGGAGGACCAAAAGAAACGCGCCATAAATTATGGTATCTTAGGGGCATTTGTCTTTAGGTTTGGAGCTCTTTTCGCCATTTCGTTTATAGCACAGGTATGGCAGGTACAAGCAATTGGGGCAGCCTACCTCATTTATCTAGGTCTTAAGCATATTATTGTGACTTATTTCGGTTCAGAGAAAGGTAACACAGAGGCCGAGAAAGAAAATGAACCAGCTGGAAAAGGATTCTGGCCAACTGTAGCGAAGATTGGTCTTGCCGATCTTGCATTTGCGATTGATTCTATTCTTGCAGCTGTTGCACTTGCACTGGCTCTTCCGGACTCTCCGCTTCCTGAATTCGGCGGAATGGACGGAGCTAAATTTATAGTTATCGTGCTTGCCGGGATTGCTGGACTGATTTTAATTAAATTTGCAGCGACCTGGTTCGTTAAGCTTCTCGAAGTTAGACCTGGATTAGAAACAGTAGCATACATGATTGTTGCTTGGGTCGGGGTTAAATTGGCTATTATTACGCTTTCACATGATAAAGTCGGCGTACTGCCGCACGACTTCCCACATAGTACCGGATGGACTCTCTTCTTTTGGGGTGTACTTCTATCCATCGCAATTGGTGGATGGTTTCTATCAGGGAAAAATAGCACTAAAAAAGAAGATTAAACTAATGGTTTGAAAGAAAGTTTATTCTTTACTGCCTAAAAAGTCCTAACATACTTCTTGTTAGGACTTTTTTAGCAGTTAAGAAAAGCTCAGGGTGCCTTGTTCAGCCCCTACCAGTTTAAGACGAATCTCTTAGTGATGGTTTTTATCACAAAGAGAGTTGACTTAAAACCTCGAGGGACTAGGCGCTGGAGCTAGACAGAAAAACGCTAAATTTTATTCTTTCTTTACTTTTAAGAAAGTATAAATCCTTTCTTACTGTGTATAAGTGCAACAAAGTGGCTATAAAGGCTTGGAGATAAGCCAAGTTTTCTAATGGTTACTCCCGATATCGCCGAATTGGCTCAGTCATCTGAAACTCTTCCTTTGAAAACTCTTTATCTTGTAATCTTCTTTTTGGCTCCTTATGTCGTTTCTTATGTTTAACAGATTTTATTTTTCCGAGTCTAAAAATAACGCCAACCTTCACTTGCTGTACTTCCTTGACCCCTTGGATAATGAGCTGCATCGCAAAGATTGATAGCATAAATGCAAGCAAAACCCATGCTAACAAGAAAAACTTGCCTGATTGAAATGCATACCTGTTTGTCGCAATTAATCCTGACCAGTCATATGTGATTGATTTCGGAGGGCTTTTCATCAGACCTGACTCAACAACTGTCCCACCAAGAAAAATGTTGTAAACACCTAGGTGGATAAGAATTAAAAGTACCTGAATAAACTGTTGGCCAAATAAAATCGTCATTCTTGGACCTATATGTGGTATTACATGGCGCCAAAAGATATGAAACTTACTACCCCCTAATACCTTTGCACTTAAAATAAACTCATTCTGTAACACGCGATTGATATCCTTCCCAACTAAAACAGTGGTAAGAGGAATAACAAGAATGGTCAATATAATAACTTCTGCCCCAATCCGTACGGAAATATCAGAAGAAAACCCACTCGTTGTACCAAAGATAATCATCTTTAGCAGGATATATGCTATCACACTTAACGGGATAAAATGAATGGAGTCAACCATCTTACTGATCCATTGCTGACTTCTAGCGTTTAACTTAAATGCATAGAAAGTTCCAAACATTAATCCCCCAACAACACGCAATACAGCAATGACTAACCCACAAATCAATGTATATTTTGCGCCAACAACAATTTGGTCTAAAATACTGTAACCAAATTGATCAGACCCAAGAAGAAACGGTTCTGTAGGTTCATGTGGTGGTGCACTTATGAATGACCCGTCCTCTGCAAACAAGAGTTTAATTTGTTCGATATGTTCATCTGTCGTAACTGAATAGATAACACTGTAGCTAATTACAAAAATGAAATATAAACATCCTAAAACAAATTTCCAATTTTTTAAATGCTTTACAATGACTATGACAATAGATATAATCGGCCGCCATGGTCTTAATCTTTTTATATTTACTTTTTTAACCATATAAAGGATATTGCTGCCTGATCGCTTCAACCAGCCCTTCATTTCAACCGGTTGCCACTTTTTCCACCAATGTTGTTTTCTTGTAATTGAATATGTATGCAGTTCATCCGGATTTATCCAAAGGTCGATAATTTGAAAGAAAAAGTAAAAAGGTGTAAAGATCATTATAAGTGAAATAGCTATCGTAATTGGTATAAGGTTTTCTACTAAATAGAATGATAACCCTTTTATGTTGTACAATCGTTCAATTACAAACTGGCTGGATAATGTTGCCCATATGATAAGCTTCATATGATGAAAGGAGCTTGGCATAATATTCTTTAAAACATGCTTTGTAATAATCCTAAACTTCTTTATCCCTTTGCTTTGCAAAAAGGACACATAATCTTTTAGAAGCTCCTGTTCTATCATAAGCAGCAATATTTTAAACATAGATACCATTGGAAGTATTGACAGCGTTATAATTGGTCCTAAATAAGCTTTCTCATCCCTAATTGTTGCAACCTTAAAAATGTCGACTGCAAATGTTTTGTAAACATAAACCGATAGCATTTGCAGCAAAATGGCAATCACAAGGTCCGGTACTGATTCCAGAAAGTCGAGTAACCGTTTGATCGGGTTTAGTAAAAGTTTATGCGAAAAATTTGCTGTTAACGCCATGATAAATGCTAAAGATAAGCCAATGGCTACAGCAGCTAATAAAATCTGCATTGAGTACAAATAAGGTCCCCAAAGTACTTCAAGTAAAGGAATTTTAACCACGTTCACCGTCCATGGTACTGAATACATCCATGTTTGGGGATTAAATAATTGTTCAGCAAATCGATAGAGCAAATCAAAAAAAGCAACTGGATGCCATATTTTACTATAAACGGCCACAGGAAGAATACTAACCGCCAGTATTCCAACAATACCGAGCAAATAAAAGAGAAAGAGCTTTAAAACCCGCATAGATTAACCCCCAAGATTTGTTACGCCGGATTTTTCTGTTTTTTTATAATATTACTATTGTTTACAATTTATTCAATAGGAAATGTCCTATGATAGAATTGTATGGGGATTGTCCCTGTTAGGAGGAAGTATAATGAAACTAGTTTCATGGAATGTAAATGGGTTACGCGCTTCTGTCAAAAAAGGATTTCTGGATTATTTTCATGAAGTTGATGCAGATATTTTCTGTGTTCAGGAAATTAAATTGCAAGAGGGACAAATAGAATTAGATTTAGATGGCTATTACCAATATTGGAATTATGCTGTTCGAAAAGGATATTCAGGCACAGCAGTTTTCACTAAGCATAAACCTCTATCTGTTAAATACGGGTTAGGAGGAGATAACGATCACCCTGAAGGACGAATTATAACGATGGAATTTGAAGAATTCTACTTGGTAAATGTCTATACTCCAAATTCACAAAGAAGTTTGGAGAGACTTGGTGTTCGCCTGCAATGGGAAGATGAACTATATGACCACTTAAAACAATTGGACAGTTTGAAGCCACTGATTCTATGTGGAGATTTAAATGTTGCTCACAATGAAATAGATTTGCGGAATCACAAAACGAATCACGGCAATTCTGGATTTACAAAAGAAGAACGCGGGAGGATGACAAAGTTACTTGATTCTGGCTTTGTGGATAGTCTTCGTTACTTTTATCCAAATACAGACGGGCTGTATACATGGTGGTCCTATATGAAAACTGTTCGGGAGAGAAACATTGGATGGAGGATTGATTACTTCATTGTTTCCAAAAATCTGGTTGACAGATTACAAGATTCTAAGATACATGCGCACATATTAGGTAGTGATCACTGTCCTATCTTACTTGAGATGATTTAGGGAAAATCTAGTGGGGGCTATCCCTCATGTATAGTATTACTGTACGAGCGGACTGTCCCCTAATAGCCGCATTCGATATGCGTTAATTGCTGTCTCACCTAATTGGTCAAGCAGATTATAATTAGCATAGGCACCTACAATTGCCCCAAGACCTGGAATTAATTGAAACATTTTTATCAAGTCAATATAGTCCCGATACTCCTGCTGAAATACCTGCCAATCCATATCGACCAGCGTCTTTTTTTGTTCCTCCCAGTTCTCAATGATATAAAAAGTTTCCTTGCGTTTCTCATCATTGGAAAAGGCTAATTGAAACACATGCAGAATGAATAACCGCTCCTCATATTGTCGTGTATCAAAGCCATATACCGATGCTGCATCAAATAGAAACTTCATTTTGATCGATAACAATAAAGGAAAATCGGCAAGTCCGAGAAAAATACCCCCTGCACCAGTTCCCGCACCCTCAACAACAGCTGTTTTTCTGTAGTTCGTTAGTTTTTCCTTAACAAGATGATCACGCTCTGATAAGCTCATTCCTTCTGATTGGATTTTTTTCGTAGTCAGATTTGAACCGAATAATGTAGCCTTCACCATATTCTTTATGCTCTCTGTTACGACTTTATGGACCCTTTCAGGAATTAACCCATTTATTCTTGTTTGAACCTTTTTTGACATTCGGTTAAAAAGACTGGACTGTTTCAAAATTTTTTCTTTCCAATCCTTTATATCCCTATTCACTTTCCGTTCATATTCGGTCATTTTAGTCCATCCTTTAAATAAAATTAATCAGTGTATATTTTTTGAGCTTCATACTTAAACCCTTGATACGTGTATCCTTGTCGTTTATACATCTCTCTTGGTGTATCATCACCATCTGCAACTAAAATCACTGTCTTGTCAGGAAAGCTATCCATAACTGATTTTTGCAGTCGGCTGCCTATCCCTTTTTTCTGAAATTGTTCCATGACATCTAACCCATCAATTTCTGCCGTATCCTCAGCAATAATAATTTCTACTGATCCAGCCGGCACCCCTTTGAAATATGCCATGATCTGGTGAAAATTAGGATCGGTCAAATTTTGCTTATACAGGTTGACTTTCCCTTTTGCAAACTCTTCTCCAAACTTACTATCCTGCTGATACTGGAGTGTTAAATACGTCTCAAAATTATCAACAGTAACATCTCGAACCTCTATATCCTGGTGGGGGTCTACAGATGGAAAATGTCTTGGTTGTATAACATACAGCTCCATATGGCCAAAATCATAACCGGAACCCTTCAAATACTTCACTAGTGCCTCAGTAGGTTTTTCATTATCAGGAAAATAAAACTTTACATGTTTTTGACCTTTACTTACATGGAAATCTCTTAAAAAAAACTCAGCATCTTTAAAATCTGTTAATGATGGTATTTCTTTAAATTCAATAAAATTACTGTCATACCGCACTAACATTTCCGGATAGTGAAAATGTTTGTACAGATCATTTTCAAAGATATTGTGACCAAGTGTATAAATGTTTTCAAACGTTATTTTATTCATAAGAATTCTCCCCAGTTAACTTCTATTTATCTCTCTTTTATTCAAAAAACCACACGCCCGATACTTTAATAGTAATCGATAGCGTGTGGTTTTGTATAGTTAATTAAATTTGTTTTACCTCATTCGTTAATCAGTTCACTAACGTCATTATTTAAGGTTTCTTTGGCATCTGTTGTGATAAACTTAGCCATCGACTTTTTATTTAAATGTTTCAAGAAGCCCTCGAGCTTTTTAATACCTTGTTTTTCATGACCTTTGTTAAAGTGATACTCTGCCTGGCTTAGTTTATTTGAAAGTTTGACAGCTAACGGATGATCAATTTCTCCCGCTGTAACAAAATCAGCTACATCCTGTTGAACAGAGGCAAGCGTTACAGGTTCTGATAAATCAATACCATATTCAGCAAAACCATCTGTTCCTTCACCGATGTACGAGATAATTCCGTCCTCTTCAACAAATTGTTGTGCATCCGGGGACGACTGGAATGTTAGTTCAGGGTTGCCGTCAATTGGTGCAAATGTCCAGTTATTATCAGCCGATGGATCAATCGTTCCATTTTGCTGTATATACTGGATTACTACTTGTCTGTTTTGTATCTGTGGAGAAAGAACAATCTGACTTCCGTCTAAGTGAGGGAAGTTACCGCCTCCACCTGCCCGGTAGTTGTTAGTTGCTACAAGAAACTCCTGTTCACCTGCTATAGGCTCCCCATTGTATTGTAAGTTTACAATCCGTTGTGCATCTGGATTGATTAGTTCGCCATCATTACTATATTTTGATGGTTCAGTAACATCTACCTGGTAAGTGACTCCATCAATAACATCAAAGTTATAGGTTGCAAAGTCATTGTCAACGAATGATTGTTGTTCTGTATCATTTGAATCAACTTCATTAAATTGCCCAGCAGACATTTCAAGCCAATCTTGAATTTGATTGCCTGTTAATTTAACAACCTTTAAAGTGTTTGGGTAAACATAAAGGTCTGAAACGTTTTTGATGGCAATCGGTCCTTCTGGAATATATGTGTAATAATTGGCTCCACCTCGCCCACCAGCTTTAAATGGTGCAGCCGCCGACAATATCGGCAGTCCTTCATATTCTGTTCCTTTAACTGCATTTTCTGTATACCATTTTTGTGCATTAGAAACGATTTGTACTGATGGATCGTCTTTCACAAGCGCAAAGTAACTATAAATTGGAGCTGTCGTTTCACCGACTGTTGAACGAATATATTCAAGTGTTGCCTGGTGGTCCTCCGCGATCACCTCCATAATTTCCTCGTCTGGTTCGACAAGTGCCTCCCCAGTACTTTCATCGTAAATCGCCCTTGCTTCGGAGCTGGAATCAATAATGTTCCAATCTTCACCGGACTTTTCCAGTTTCAGATCAATGATTCCTAGGTGGTTTCCCCAGAAGCCCGCTTCAACAGCAGCAACTCCATTAATAGTACCCTTTTCTAAATTAACACCAGGTATTCCGGCAAACGACTCACTAGGGAAAACTTCATGAGCATGTCCAAACATAACTGCGTCAATACCCTCTACCTCGGTAAGGTTGTACGTAGCATTTTCTTCACGTTCCTGCAGCTCTACTGAACCAAGACCAGAATGTGGGATTGCTACAATAATATCAGCACCTTGTTCTTTCATTATAGGTACATATTTATTAGCAGTTTCATAAATGCCCTTAGTAATTACTTTTCCTTCAAGGTTTGTTTTATCCCATTGCATAATTTGAGGTGGTACAAAACCTATCACCCCAACATCAACATTTTGAGTAACACCGTTCATGTCTACAACTTGCTTTTTAAAGATTTTATAGGGTTCAAAAAAATGCTTATCATTTGTGGGATCAGTGTCACCATCGTCATAATAAACATTCGCATTGATATACGGAAAGTTAGCATCGTCTATTGCTTCTTTTAAATAATCAATACCATAGTTGAATTCATGGTTTCCAATATTTCCAGAGGCGTAATCCAACAGGTTCATTGCCTTATAGACAGGATGAACTTCCCCCTCTTCAAGTCCGTTCTGTGCAACATAATCTCCAAGTGGATTTCCCTGAATCAGGTCTCCATTGTCAAACAACATGGTATTACCTGCTTCACTGCGTGCTTGTTTAATAAGCGTTGCAGTCATTGCAAGGCCGTATTCACTCGTAGACTCGTCCTTATAATAGTCATAATTTACTAGATTTACATGAATATCAGTCGTTTCCATCAGTCTCAAGTTGACAACACTGCCCTCAGTCGTTTCAGCGTTTGAAGTGTTGACACCACTAAACGGAACAACCATTAGTAACGCAAGCAGCGCAACAAAAGATACTCTTCCAATTCTTCCTTTTTTCATTGTGTAACCCCTTTCAAAATTTGGTTAAATTCCTAACTATAGACTACTCGATTAATACACTTTTTTAAATAGTATAAATGGCAGGGTGCAAATGAACTGATTACGAAAACTAAATGAGCCTACACCACTTTTGGTATAGGCTCAAATTCTAACTATAACTTCCCTTCAGCTAGTTCCAGCTGTTGTTTAATTTGATCTGGAGCTGTTCCACCTTCACTTTTTCGTGCCCCAACCACATGTTCAGGTTCCAAATAGTCATAGACATCTTCTTCAAACAAGGTGCTAAACTTTTTGTATTCCTCCATCTCCAAATCTAATAAGTATTTTCCGTTTTCAATTGCATGCAGTACAATCTTGCCAATCACTTCATGTGCTTGTCGAAATGGTAAACCCTTTGTAGCTAAATAATCAGCAATATCTGTAGCATTTGAATAATCGTGGGTTACTGCGCTACGCATTTTCTTATGGTTAACAGTCATTGTTTCTAACATTGGTGCAAGTAATGTAAGTGATCCTTCTAATGTATCAACTGTATCAAACATACCCTCTTTATCTTCCTGTAAATCTTTATTATAGGCTAAGGGCAGTCCCTTCAGCACAGTTAAAAGGCCTACCAAGTCACCAAATACACGTCCGGTTTTACCCCTTAACAATTCAGGGACATCCGGATTCTTTTTCTGTGGCATGATACTTGAACCTGTGCAAAAAGAATCATCCAGCTCAATAAACTGAAATTCCTGACTGCTCCAGATGACCAATTCCTCAGATAGTCTTGAAAGATGCACCATCAGGATGGATGCCGTTGATAAAAACTCAAGAATAAAGTCTCGATCACTAACTGCATCCATGCTATTTGGATAAACAGAATCAAATTCCAACAACTCCGCGACACGCGTCCTGTCAATTGGGAAGGTTGTACCTGCAAGGGCACCTGCTCCCAATGGTAAGATGTTAATTCGTTTTAAGCTATCCTCTAATCTTTCCTTATCTCTCTCCAACATCCAAAAATAAGCAAGTATATGGTGTGCAAAAGAAACTGGCTGGGCACGTTGTAAGTGCGTATAACCAGGCAGGATTGTTTCAATATTATCTTTTGCCTGACCGATGATCGCACCCTGTGCCTTCTCAATTAGTTCAATAATTGTCTTTGTCTTGTTACGAAGATAAAGATGCATATCTGTTGCAACCTGGTCATTCCTGCTCCTCCCAGTATGAAGCTTACCAGCTACAGGACCAATTTCCTCAATCAGTAAATTTTCCAGATTCATATGGATATCTTCATGTTCAACCAAAAATTCCACTTCACCATTTTTAAGTTTCTCTAGGATTTTCTCAAGTCCCGCCTGAATCGTTTCAGCCTCATCCGTCGTAATAATGTCGCATTCACCGAGCATTTGTACGTGTGCAAGACTGCCTTGTATGTCCTCGAATGCTAGCTTTTGATCAAACGATATAGAAGCTGTGAATTCATCAACAAGTTTATTTGTATCTTTTGTAAAACGTCCACCCCATAGTTTGGCCATAATACCACCCCTTTCTTTTACTATCTACTTAAGCTTTGCTGTCTCGCCACTTTTAGATTTGCTTTCATTTTTATGAACCTCGGAATAAACCTTGGTTGAAAGTCCCCATAATTTAATAAAGCCAACTGCCGCATTATGATCAAATGCATCCCCTTGCGCATAGGTTGCCAGTTCTTCGTTGTAAAGACTATTTTCTGATTGACGACCAACAACAACATGTGATCCTTTATGAAGTTTTACCCGCACCTTACCCGAAACCACCTTTTGTGTCTCATTAATAAAAGCATCAAGAGCAGGTCTGATTGGAGAATACCAAAGGCCATCATAAATGATTTTAGACATTTGCTGGTCGATTGTTGTTTTGAACTGTGAAACTTCACGTGCTAATGTAAGGAACTCCAATTCTTTATGAGCATTAATTAAAATTAATGCACCTGGGTTTTCATAAACCTCTCTGGACTTAATCCCTACTAAACGGTTCTCAATGTGATCGATCCGTCCAACACCATGAACTCCTCCTAGTTCATTTAGTTTTTCTATTAATTCCACAATTGGCAGTTCCTCATCATTTATTGCAACAGGAACACCTTGAACAAATGTAATCTCCAGATATTCAGCTTCATCTGGTGTGAGGTGGATTGGATTTGTCCAGTCATAGGCAGCTTCTGGGGCCTCTATCCAAGGATTTTCGAGAACTCCTGCTTCACAGGCACGCCCCCATATATTTGCATCAATTGAAAAAGGATTATCAAGATTAACTGGAATAGGAATCCCTTTCTCCGTTGCATAAGCAATTTCTTCGTCTCTTGTCATACCCCATTCACGCACTGGAGCTACCACTTTTAGACTTGGATTTAAAGCTTGAATCGAAACCTCAAATCTAACCTGGTCATTTCCTTTTCCTGTACATCCGTGAGCAACGGCTACAGCACCTTCCTGCTCGGCTACTTCCACCAACAGCTTGGAAATTAATGGCCGTGATAGTGCGGATGAAAGTGGATATTTCCCTTCATATAGCGCATTTGCTTTTAATGCTGGCAGAATATAGTCATTCGCAAGCAACTCTTTTGCATCGATTGCTATTGATTTTATTGCCCCAACATCCAATGCCTTCTTTTTAATTTCATCTGCATCTTTTCCTTCTCCAATATCCAGCCCTAACGCAATAACATCATAATCATATTTTTCCTGAATCCACTTCACAGATACGGATGTGTCTAATCCTCCTGAGTATGCTAAAACAATTTTCTCTTTTGCCATGTTAAATCTCTCCTTTTCATTATTAATTTTAGTATTTCATTAAAGTTTTCAAGATTGCTTTTTGTGCATGCAACCGATTCTCTGCCTCATCAAAAACAACTGAATGAGGTCCATCGATAATATCTGCCGTTACTTCTTCACCCCGGTGCACTGGTAGACAATGAAGAAAGATAAAGTCCTTCATAGCACGTGAACACAGCTTTGCATTAACTTGAAATGATTCAAATGCCTGCAGTCGTTTCTTCTGTTCGGCCTCTTGCCCCATACTGGTCCAGACATCCGTTACTACAATATCAGCTTGTTCAATTGCTTCTTCAGGTGAATTTGTATAAATTATCGTACTACCATTAGCTTGACCTAGTTGCTTCGCTTTTTCAAGAATAGTCTGATTTGGCCCATAACCACTTGGACTTGCCATTGATAGATGCATCCCGACACTTGCAGCACCTTCCATCAGTGAATGACACATATTATTGTTTCCGTCCCCGATATAACACATCTTCAGTCCGGTTAACCTGCCCTTATGCTCGTAAATAGTTAATAAATCTGCCAGCACTTGAGTGGGGTGATGCAAATCAGTCAGTCCATTAATGACAGGAACATCTGCGTTTTGAGCAAATTGTTCGATTGATTCATGAGCAAATGTCCGAATCATAAGACCGTCAACATATCTTGATAAAACTTTAGCTGTATCGCCAACTGATTCTCCGCGGCCCAGTTGAATATCGTTTGCACTTAAAAAGATTGCCTGGCCTCCAAGCTGCAGCATGCCAACCTCAAAAGATACTCTCGTACGGGTCGATGACTTTTCAAATATCATTCCAAGGACTTTCCCGTTTAAATAAGGGTGGGGTATCCCTTTCTTTTGCAGATTTTTCATTTCAACTGCCTGGTCAAGTAAGAAGAAAATGTCTTTCTGGTCAAAGTCTGCCATTGTGATAAAATCTTTTCCTTTTAATTCAAATGGCCCTTGCTTAACTTGACTCGCACTGTTTACCATAAGTAACACTCCTTTATTTAATGGCTGTTTCTTAAAAAGATTATTGGTTTTAACATAGAGCCTATAGACTACGACGTATGTGCTGGGTTGTTTTCTATCACTCCTTATTAGATTGGTGTTGATCCAGCGCTACGGGAAAACACTCGCTTTCCGTGGGGAACGCTTCAGCCTCCTCGGAGCGAAAACCGCTCACTGCGGGGTCTTCAGACTGTTCCTTTCCCACTGGAGTCTCGCATTTTTCCGTAGCTTAGATAGCTTTCTTTTCAAGGGGGGAAAAGTCCATGAAAATATGGAATTCTGCCGAAACGGCGTCGAAAAAATTTTCACTACGTCACAGTTCTCATCAACTGTGAAGTTTTAATAGCAACAAAACGTATGAAAAGAGCCTATTTAATTGATTATTTTTTGTCTTTCCCGGTATTCAGCAAGTGTCAGTACGTCTGGATCACTCGTAGTTTCTGGTAGTTTTAAGGCAACCTTTACTGTGTCAAGGCAAGTGTACACTGGCACATTGTACCTTACGGCGAGCTCCCTTAAACTAAATCCAAAAGAATCCTGATTACGCCCTTGGGTAGGGCTATTTAAGACTGCCGCAACACTCCCACCGGCTAACAGTTCTTTTATGGGAACTGTCTGATCCATAACTCGTGCTACAGATATTCCCTGGTTTTGATAAAAAGCTGCAGTTTGCGTTGTAGCTATAATTTCAAAGCCTCTACTAGCTAATACGTTGATTAGTTCTACGCTACCTGGTTTCTCCCGGTTTGACATGGAACAGAATATGACAGGTTTTTCATTTGTAAGCTGGAATGGATTCTTTCCATCTGGAAACATCGCCTTCTCAAGCGCCGCTTCCAGAGATGTCCCGATACCTAATAATTCCCCAGTCGATTTCATTTCTGGTCCCAGTACAAAGTCGACATCTTTCATTTTTGTTGCGGAAAAGACTGGTGCTTTTACGGAATAAAAGTTAGGTTCACGCAAAAGTCCAGTACCTTTTCCCTGTTGTTCCAAGCTCTTACCCAGTTGTACAGCAACAGCCGTCTCAACCATTCCAACTCCTGTTATCTTGCTTATAATTGGAACAGTACGTGATGATCTTGGATTAACCTCCAGCACATACACCAACTCACCTACTATCACAAATTGAATATTCATTAAGCCCGTAATTTCCAGGTGTGCACAGATTCGGTTGGTATAATCTACGATGGCTGTTTTCACACCTTCTGACAATGAGAAGGAAGGAAATACCGCTGTACTGTCACCTGAATGAACACCTGCTTTTTCGATGTGTTCAAAAATCCCAGGAATTAATACGTCTTTACCGTCACTAATGGCATCTATCTCACATTCGATACCGGGCATATACCGGTCGACTAATAATGGCCATGCTTTGTCATTAACCCCATCTTCTGAATTAATATAGCGTTCAAGTTCGATTGAATTGTAGAAGATGAACATCGACTGACCACCTATTACATAGGAGGGCCTTACAAGTATTGGAAATCCTAGTTGCCCGCCCGCGTTCCGTAACGCATCATTGTTACTTACTGTTTCACCCTGGATATGCGGGATGTTTAACTGTTTTAATGTGTCGTAGAAATACTGCCGGTCCTCCAACTGATCGATTGACTGAGCTGTAGTTCCTAAAATAGGTATCCCCTCGTTTTGCAACGATTTGGCTAGATTAATAGCTGTTTGCCCGCCAAATTGAATAAGAGCCCCTGAAATCGCCTCTTTTTCTGCAACATGTAAGATATCTTCTAAAGCGAGTGGTTCAAAATAAAGACGATCGGCAATAGAATAATCTGTACTGACTGTTTCTGGATTATTATTAATAACAATTGCTTCATAACCCATTTGCTTTACTGCTAAAGCCGCTTGAACGGAGCAATAGTCAAACTCGATTCCCTGACCAATCCGAATTGGTCCAGAGCCAATAACTAGAATCTTTTTGTTTTGACTTACCTCTGCTTCGTCTTCACCCGCCCATGTCGAATAATAATAAGGAGTCTTGGCTTCAAATTCCCCAGCACAGGTATCAACCAATTTATACCCAGGTCTAATTCCTAAGACCTTCCATTTTTCCCTCACGTCTTTTTCCTGAACGTGGTACGTTTGACTTATTAATCGATCACTAATATTTAGTTGTTTCGCCTGTTTTAAAAGGGAAACAGGTACATCTCCCCAACTAAACTCTGCCAATCTTTCCTCTAGCTCAACAATCCCTTTAATTTTGTGTAAAAACCATCTGTCAATTGCTGTATAGTTATTCACTTCTTCAATCGTCATACTACGCCGGAACAATTCCGCAACTGCGAATAATCGTAAATCCGTGGCGTTTACCATATTGTCGACAAGTGTTTCTTTGGTTGCTTTCTGAAAAGCAGGTAAACGAAGACTTGAAACACCACTTTCCAATGAGCGAATTCCTTTGTTCAAAGCTCCTTCAAATGTTCGATCAATCGCCATCACCTCACCTGTTGCTTTCATTTGAGTTCCGAGTTTACGATCGGCTTCCGGAAACTTATCAAATGGAAAGCGTGGCAGTTTGACTACTATATAATCCAGCGCCGGTTCAAAGGAGGCAAAAGTAGTTCCTGTGATTGGATTAAGGATCTCATCCAAATTGTAGCCAATTGCACATTTCGTTGCGATCCCCGCAATTGGATAGCCAGTTGCTTTTGACGCAAGAGCTGAAGAACGACTAACCCTTGGATTGACTTCGATGATTACATAGTTTTCAGAATGTGGATCAAGCGCAAATTGAATATTACAACCACCAATTATTTTTAAAGCCCGGATTATTTTCAGCGACGCATTTCTGAGCATTTGATACTGAACATCTGTAAGCGTTTGGGATGGTGCAACTACGATTGAATCTCCAGTATGAACACCCACTGGATCCATGTTTTCCATATTGCACACAATTAGACAGGTGTCGTTTGCATCACGCATTACTTCATATTCAATTTCTTTCCATCCCTTAATGCTTTTTTCTATTAACACCTGATGGATTGGGCTAAGATTCAGCCCCCGCTTTAGAACCATTTCGAGTTCTTCTTTATTAGCTGCAAAGCCTCCACCCGAACCTCCTAATGTATAAGCTGGCCGTATGATAACTGGATATCCAACCTCCTGGACAAATTGATCACCTTCATCAAAGGTATGAATAATTTTCGACTCTGGAATTGGCTCCTCAATATCAATCATCAATTGCCGGAACTTCTCTCTGTCTTCCGCCCCTTGAATGGAATCAACCGAGGTGCCTAAAAGCTCCACATTATATTTTTGAAGGATATTCTTTTCATATAGTTCAACCGCTAAATTCAGACCCGTTTGTCCGCCAAGAGTTGCTATAACTCCATCAGGCTTCTCTTTTTTAATAATCGCTTCAATTGTTTCGGAGGTGAGCGGCTCAATATAAATCCTGTCAGCTACCTTTTCATCCGTCATAATTGTTGCTGGATTATTATTAATTAACACAACTTCAATATTTTCCTCTTTTAATGCGAGACAGCTTTGTGTACCAGCGTAGTCAAATTCAGCAGCCTGCCCAATAACAATCGGCCCTGACCCAATAACCAAAACTTTATGAATATCATGTCGCAGTGGCATATTTAATTCCTCCCGACTGTTTAACATTATCTAAAAACCCTTTGAAAATATGCTCTGTATCAGAAGGTCCTGGATGTCCTTCCGGATGAAATTGGACGGTTTCAATTGGCAGTTTCTTATGTTTGAGTCCCTCTATTGAATGATCATTCACGTTACGATATGTCACGCTAAATATTTCCTCATTAATACTGTTTTCTGTTACGACATAACCGTGGTTTTGTGGTGTAATCCAAACTTTTCCACTCGCTATTTCCTTAACAGGATGATTTCCACCACGATGTCCAAAAAGTAACTTGTTGGTAGTAGCGCCATACGCTAACGCAATGACTTGATGCCCTAAACATATTCCGAGTGAAGGAATATGCTCTGTTATTTTTTTAATTTCCGGAAACATTGATGCAAGCGTCATTGGATCTCCAGGTCCGTTGCTGAACATTACGCCATCTGGCTTCAAGGATTTTAAATCTGAAAATGTAGTTGTGAAAGGGACGACTGATACTCTGCAGCCAGCCTTGAGCAACGCATGCAACATCGATTTTTTGTAGCCATAATCGACCAAAGCAATATGTGGACCCGAACCAGCGTGCTCCTTAATGGTTTTCGTTGAAACTTTATTAATTAAAGATGTGCCAAAACTAGACTCATGCAGCCGCGTTGGAACCGATTTATGCGGTGTTTTAGAAATGACACCTCGCATCGTTCCGTTATTACGAATCTTCTTCACAATAGCTCGCGTATCCACACCTGCAATGCAGGGAATACCGGCATTTGTTAGATGCTCAGCAAACGATGTTGTTGCTAAATAATGACTGGGTGTTATACAAAGGTCACTGATAACCACTCCAGATAAGTGTGGGCTGATACTTTCATTGTCAAGGCTGTTAATCCCATAATTCCCAATCAGTGGATAACAAAATGTGATGATCTGACCAGCGTATGAGGGGTCTGTTAAAATCTCCTGATATCCAGTCATACTTGTGTTAAAGACCACTTCCCCTGTAGATCCGGTGTTTTTACCAATCATTATTCCTTCAAAAATATCCCCAGTTTCTAAAATTAAATAACCTGTTTCCATCCAAAAGTCCCTCCCTAATAAAAATTGAGTTTAAAAAAACGCCCGTCTCCGTAGAAAGAGACGAGCGTGAATCTATCACCCGCGGTGCCACTCTTGTTGTTCCGAAATTACGGAACCGGCTTTGGCCTGATAACGGTGGCAACCCGGTTAGTCCTACTAATTGTTCAAACTAACATCTACGAAGTGCGGTTCATAACATGTCTTGGCACCGGCTTCCACCACCCCGGCTCGCTATTGCAGTTACATGTCATTACTCTCTTCATCATTGATTTTATTTATAGGTAAACAAAAAACGCCCGTCACTTATTAAAATAAGAGACGAACGTTTGCATCCGCGGTACCACTCTAGTTATTCCGCATTTCACTGCGAAACCTGCTTGACCCTTTTAACGGAGGCGATCCGATTAGCTCTATTAGGGCTTTTAAAACCCGTTCAAGATAATATCTTAGGAAGTGCGGTTCATTACATTTTCTGTACCGGCTTTCACCACCCCGGCTCGCTTTTTACAGAGTTCTATGTAATTACTCTCTTCATCAACGATTTTTAATATATATCAAAACCAAAATTTATTTGCTCTTTAACCGTCGCAGTTTATAAATTTGTGTCTGAAACAACGACCTTTAAGAAAACAGCCTAAAATAAAAAAACCTTCATCTCTATATAAATAAGAGACGAACGTTTCACATCCGCGGTACCACTCTAGTTATCCCGCGTCGTGCGGAATCAGCTTGAAGCTTATAACGGAGGCGACCCGATCGGATTTTTCCGACATCTCAAAAATGCGGTTCATTACACGTCCTGCACCGGCTTTCACCACCCCGGTTCGCTTTGGCTGACCTTTGTAACTACTCTTTTTCTCATCGATTTTGTTAATTTCCCCTTATTATACAGAACCCAGAAATAATGTCAACAGTGAAGTCAAAATTTGCAGATTTTTTTAGTGGTATTCCACAACAATTACTATGCTTCGATCACCTTGTTTTCAAGTTTGCCCAAATTTTCTATTTCTAATGTTACAACATCATCATTTTTTAGAAAACGCGGTGGATTCATAGCAACTCCTACCCCATTTGGTGTACCCGTTAAAATAATATCACCAGGGTTGAGTGTAATTAAGCCTGAGATAAATTCTATTAAGAACGGAACATCGAAAATCATGTTGCTCGTATTAGATTCCTGACGTTTCTCGCCGTTAACAAATGAGCGAATGAACAAATTGGATGGATTGCCAGCTTCCTCAGGAGTCACAACCCATGGGCCAACCGGAGTACTATTGTCTAACGTCTTACCCTGAAGCCATTGCGGCGTTCTTTTTTGCAGGTCACGTGCAGAGATATCATTTGCAATTGTGTACCCTGCTACATACTTTAGCGCATTATCCTTACTTATATGTGATGCCTTTTCACCAATGACTACCGCTAGTTCCACTTCATAATCAAGTTTTTCTGTAAAAGACGATTTTTGTATAGTATCTTCTGGACCAATTAAAGCATTACTGAACTTTGCGAAAAGGACTGGGAATTCAGGAATATCACTTTCCATCTCCAAAGCATGTTCTGCGTAGTTTTTTCCAACACATATAATCTTTGAAGGAGATGCAATCGGGTTCCCTAAACTGACTTCATCCTGATTAAATGTCATCTTTTCACCTGATTGACCCACACTGTAATCAAAAGCTTCCTCTGCCCTCTTCAATGCACTTTCACCCATTGAGAAGAATAAAGAAGGATCAGCCGGGAGCAGATTATCAATCAACTGGGCAGACTCCTTGTCTCCTTTGGAAATTAATAATGCACAATAACTTTCCTGCAAATCAACGACTTTATTCGTTACCATACAACCAATTCTAAAAGTTCCATGTTCTTCACTTTTATGTTTATAGCTAACTAGCTTCATTAAAACCTCTCCTCGTGTGTTAAAAACGTTTTATTTGCTTGCGTCACTGTATTCGATTGAGGGATTAGATATATAAGTGCCATCACCTGAGCCATCTAAAATATCAAGCAACTTCTTTTCCCCTCTCCCATCACCGATAAAGATGGGCACGCCCAACGACATAGCAGTTTTTGCTGCAAGAAGCTTTGACTTCATTCCACCAGTTCCAAATTTAGAACCTGAACTATCTGCTGCTTCCATCATTTCATCGTCAATGTTTTCAATATAATCCAATCTTTTTGCTAATGGGTTTGTTTTTGGATTTTCATCATACAGTCCATTAATATCCGTCAAGATAATTAATTGATCAGCATTAACAAACCCACTAACAAGCGCGGATAACATATCATTATCACCAAAAGTTAACTCATTAATAGCAACAGTATCATTTTCATTTATTATCGGTAAAATCCCGTGGTCTAAAAGCTCTGTTATAGTAGAAAGTGCATTTCTGAATCGTTCGGGGTCTGAAAAGTCATCCCGTGTTAATAACAACTGTGCAGGAACAATCTCTAAATCCCTGAATTTTTCTATATAGGATTGAATTAATAAACCTTGGCCAACTGCTGCCGCTGCCTGTTTCCTTTTGATAGTACTCGGTATAGAAGAATAACCTAATCTTATAAATCCAGCTGCTACTGCACCTGAAGAGACCAAAATTACTTCATGGTTTGCTTTACGAAGTTCCACAAGCGCTTGAATATGATCATCTAACCTTGCGTGGTCAATCTCACCCTTTACGTTTGTTAAAGAGCTGCTGCCAATTTTAACAACTATGCGCTTTTTCTTCACAGTTACACTTCCTCAGGAAAAATTTATTTAAAGCTGACAGGCAGTTAATCTGTGATGGTTTGATAGCTAGTATATGTCAGTGTCGTTTTGTTTAACTATAAATAATTTTCAATTTTCTACTTGACTTTAAATAGTATCACATATATGCTACTAATTAAATACAAATTAAATATGTAATTTTCTTATCCAGAGAGGTGGAGGGACTGGCCCTTTGATACCTCGGCAACAGACTACTTTTGTACTGTGCCAATTCCAGAAGCGCAAGGCTTGAAGATAAGAAGAGTAACTAGCCACGGTGCCTAAGCCTCTTCTTATTTATAGAAGTGGCTTTTTTATTTTTGGTGATACAAAAGTAAAAGAAATAAAAGGAGGAAAAAGAATGAAGCGTAGTTTGGAAGATCGACTGAAAGATGGAACTGTCATTGCAGGTGAAGGTTACTTATTTGAATTAGAACGCAGGGGATATTTACAGGCGGGATCATTTGTACCCGAGGTTGCACTGGATAATCCTGATGCCCTGAAAGAAACGTATAGAGATTATATGAAAGCTGGATCTGATGTTGTGCTAGCCTTTACATATAATGCGCATAGAGAGAAAATGCGTATCATTGGTAAGGAGGATTTACTAGAACCACTTAACAGAAATGCTATCCGCTTAGCTAAAGAAGTTGCCAAAGAGCACCCTGTAGAAGAAGCGTTAGTGGCAGGCAATATATCAAATACAAACATCTTTGATCCTGAAGATCCCGAATCACATACCAAAGTAAGAGAAATTTTTGCAGAGATGGTTAAGTGGTCAAAAGAAGAAGCAGTAGATTATATCAATGGGGAAACATTTTATTACCACGAAGAAGCGGTCATTGCATTAGAGGAAATACTAAAGCACGATCTTCCAGCGGTTATTACGCTAGGATTGATGGGAGAAAATATTTTAAGAGATGGATTCAGTGTTGAAGAATCCTGCAAAATACTTTCAGAAAAGGGTGCTTTGGTAGTCGGAATGAACTGTTTCCGTGGACCTGATACAATGCAGCCATATATTGCAAAAATTAGAGATAATGTGGATGGTTATGTTGGAGCTCTACCGATTCCTTATCGCACGACGGAGGAAAATCCAACATTCTTTAACTTACCTGATGGAGGATGCAGTTGTCATTTACCTACAGAAACAACTTTCCCGACTGCTCTTGACCCACTTTATCATAATCGTTATGAATTGGCAGAATGGGCAAAAGAAGCAAAGGATATAGGCGTGAATTACATCGGATTATGCTGTGGGGCATCACCAGCAATGTTACGCGCAGTAGCAGAAGCTGTCGGTGTTGAGGCAGTTAATTCAAAGTATTCCCCTGACATGAAGAAACATTTCTTATTTGGAAAAGACGAAACCCTAAAAGAGAACAATTTGAGCTATCGATTAAAAGCCTAACTCCGATTAAATCATAGCATTATTTAACATCAAAATCATAAATGGAAGTAGGAATATACAACGTCAATTACTTTAACTAAAGCACCATTCAGAGCGGATCATGTTGGAAGCCTATTGCGTCCAGAAAACCTGCACAAAGCAAGAAAAGAATTTAAAGAAGGAACGATCACAGCTGAACAATTACGTGAAGTTGAAACAAAAGAAATTAAGCGGGTAGTTGATAAACAAATTGAGCTTGGTTTCGAATTAGTTACAGACGGTGAATTCAGACGTACATGGTTCCACTTAGACTTTCTTGAGCATTTAAACGGCTTTGAAGGATTTGTACCAGACCAGGGATACTTGTTCGAAGGAGTGGAAACAGAGAAATACAATGTACGAAACACTGGAAAGGTTTCTTTTAACCCAGACCACCCACATATAAAAGACTTTGTTGAATTAAACGAAATCGTTAACGGCCGCGCAGTTGTGAAACAAACAATACCTAGCCCAAATCAGTTATTTAATGTTGGTATTCAAAATGAAGCTGTTTACTCAGACATTGAAGAATATGCAAATGACATTATAAAAGCTTATCAGGATGCAATACAGGCATTTTACAAAGCAGGAGTACGTTATTTACAATTAGACGATGTTTACATTGCAGGGCTTTCCGCACCCGATATTCCGTTTAGTGACGGAAAATATTCAAGAGAACAACTAATTGATTTAGCATTACGTGTTGTTAATGGTGCTTTGGAAAATAAACCAGAAGATCTAGTCGTGACAACTCATTTATGTCGTGGAAACTATCAATCTACCTGGGCATTTGAAGGAAGTTATGCACTTATCGCACCAACCCTGTTAGCAAAGGAAAATGTTGAAGGTTTCTTCCTGGAATATGACGATGACCGTTCAGGAGATTTTAAACCACTAGATCATATTCCAAATGGCGGTGCACAAGTAGTTCTAGGTGTCGTAACCTCCAAAACTGGTGAATTAGAAGACAAAGAAGCAATCAAAGCACGCATTAAAGAAGCTTCACAATATGTTCCACTTGAACAGTTATGCCTAAGTCCACAATGTGGATTCGCATCAACCCACCATGGCAATAAGTTAACTGAAGAACAGCAATGGGCGAAGTTGAAACTTGTTGTTGATATAGCGAAGGAATTTTGGGGTTAAAAAAAATAAGAGTAAAGTTTAGGCACCATGAAACGGGATGCAATTAACAAAGGTGAGTTGCATCCCGTATATTAATTAAAATGAAAATTTAAATTCACCCCTTGCAAAATTCTTCTTTATATATTAAAGTGTCATGAATTAAACTTTTCTAAAAATACATATTATTCACTCTTATCATGAGAGACGGAGGGATTGGCCCTTTGATGTCTCAGCAACCAACCTGCTAAGGTAAGGTGCTAATTCCTATAGGTGTTTACCTAGAAGATAAGAAGATGTTTTCGCTATTAGGGACCTTCTTCTTTTCTAGAGAGTCCTTATTTTTATACCTAATTATAGAGAGCTTTCGCCTATAGTGCAGGCAACGTAGCTCACAAATTTCTAATGTTTACTTCAAATAAAAAGGATGATCGACATGACAAACAAACATATTGAAACTAGATTGGTGCAACTAGGTAATAAGAGTGACGAAACTACTGGAGCAGTTACTCCTCCTATTTATTTATCTACTGCATTTCAACACGAAGGAATTGGTAAATCGACTGGATATGATTATTCACGAACAAAAAATCCAACTCGCGCTATTGTTGAAGAGGGAATTGCTAAGTTGGAACTTGGTGATAATGGGTATGCCTGCAGTTCTGGGATGACTGCTATTCAATTAGTCCTTTCTCTTTTTCGCACAGGCGATGAATTAATTGTTCCAGAAGATGTTTATGGTGGTACTTACCGTTTACTCGCTCATTATTCAGAGGTCTATAATATACAAACAACTTATACAAAGTTTGAGGATATAGAAGAGACAGAGAAACTAATTACAGATAAAACAAAAGCATTGTTTATTGAAACACCAACAAATCCACTCATGCAGGAAATTGACATTGAGAAGTTTGCAAAGCTTGCAAAGAAAAACAACCTGTTACTCATCGTCGATAATACTTTTTTAACCCCTTACCTTCAGCGTCCACTGGAACTTGGGGCAGATTTAGTTATTCACAGTGCTACAAAATATATCGGTGGTCACAATGATGTGCTGGCTGGGTTAGTCGTTGCCAAGGGAAGTGAAATCTGTGAAAGGTTGTCTGAATACCATAATGCCTCTGGCGGCGTCCTGTCACCTTTCGATTCGTGGCTCCTAATACGAGGGTTGAAAACACTTGCCTTACGGATGGATCGACATGAAGAAAACGCAAAAAAAATAGTAGATTATTTGTTAGATGAACATGCTGTTACCGATGTTTTGTATCCCGGGAAAGGTGGCATGCTTTCCTTTCGTCTTAGAGAAAGCAGGTGGGTTGAGCCCTTCTTGGAAAATCTGCAGTTAATTATCTTTGCAGAGAGCCTCGGAGGAGTCGAAAGCTTCATTACTTATCCCGCTACACAAACCCATGCTGACATTCCGGAAGAAGAACGAACCCGCCGCGGAATCGACAATCGCCTATTACGTTTCTCTGTTGGCATTGAAAAGGTTGATGACTTAATTGCAGATTTAGACCAAGTATTTTCATTGTTGGAAAAGGGGGAGAATAAATAATGAGTGAAGTTCAATTGGAAACGAAGTTAATTCATGGATCGACTAATGAAGATGTCGAACAAAAAACAGGTGCGATAAATGTCCCTATTTACTTATCGTCCACTTTTCACCAGGAAAAGTTTGATCAATTCGGCCCATTTGATTACAGTCGCTCCGGTAACCCTACAAGACAGGTGTTAGAAGAAACAATAGCTGATTTAGAAGGTGGCGTTAGAGGCTTAGCATTTGCTTCAGGTATGGCTGCTATTTCGTCAGCATTTATGCTTCTTTCAGCCGGCGATCATGTTCTAATTGGCAGAGATGTTTATGGTGGTACGTACCGCTTTGTAACAGAAGTATTAAAGAAGTTTAAAATCGACCATACATTTGTAAATATGACTGACCTTGATGAAACAGCCCAAGCTGTTCAACCAAATACAAAAGTAGTTTACATTGAAACACCATCTAACCCCTGTTTAAACATCACCGATATTAGCGGAGTCGTTAAGATTGCTAAAGACAACAATTGCCTTACTTTTCTCGACAATACTTTTATGACACCACTTTACCAAAAGCCGCTTGAACTTGGAGTAGATGTTGTACTTCACAGTGCTACCAAATTTTTGTCAGGGCACAGTGATATTGTTGCTGGTTTAGCTGTGGCTGGGAACGAGGGGCTCGGCGAAAAATTAGCTTTTATTCAAAACTCATTTGGGTCCATATTAGGTGTACAGGATTCCTATCAACTAATCCAGGGAATTAAAACACTAGGTGCACGGTTAAAACAGTCATCGGAATCCGCTGAAAAAATTGCCCTCTATCTGGATGGCCATCCGCTAATTGAACGCGTGTTCTATCCTGGGTTACCTAAACACGAGGGACACTCTATCCATGCAAGTCAGGCTAAAGGAAGTGGAGCGCTTCTTTCTTTCCGATTGGCAAATAAAGAGGCTGCAAAGGCTTTTGTTGAACAAACAAAGCTTCCAGTTTTCGCTGTAAGTCTTGGGGGGGTCGAATCAATACTCTCCTATCCAGCAGCGATGTCTCATGCCGCAATGCCAAAAGTCGAAAGAGAAAAAAGAGGCATCACAGATGGCTTATTAAGGCTTTCGGTTGGATTAGAACATGTGGATGATTTAATAGCAGACCTAGATCAAGCATTACAAGTGGCAAATGAACAAATCGAAAACCTAGTAATCACTTGATCACTAGTTATCAGAATAAAGGACCTAGTATTTACCAGGTTCTTTATTTCTTTATCCGTTCACTAAAAAACCATTTAACATAAATAAAACGAAACAGTAAAAGACTTCCGAGAAGTATCAGTACAAAATAAGAGACATTCCACCAAGCAGAAAGATGCAACCATCCAGCTTTTATAAGAAAGTAATCCAAGAGCCATTCAAAGGCTAATAGAGATACAATCCAGTGCCATCTAAAATAAAGGACGATAACGATTGTTACAGGAATCATCCACACGAACAGCATAAATGCATTTCCCGCAATATGATCTCTTATAGGGTTGGAAAACCACCCAACAGAATAAAGATGTGTCGCAAACAATAAGACCATAAAAAAACGCATAGTATTGGCATAAACAATAAGCGTTAAGTACATTGTAGTAAATTTAACTGACATTGATGGATATTGAAGAAAACGATGCCATACTTTTGTGAGATATGCGCCCACTACAAATAGAAATCCAGTGTACCATGCTTCCCACCAATGATGTTCAAATGCACCTAACGATAAG
The DNA here is from genome assembly GCF_049310925.1 of Virgibacillus sp. DJP39. Taxonomy (NCBI): domain Bacteria; kingdom Bacillati; phylum Bacillota; class Bacilli; order Caryophanales; family Bacillaceae; genus Virgibacillus; species Virgibacillus sp. DJP39. Next base: position 30,396 of record NZ_JBMERP010000038.1, read on the forward strand.
AACAACAATTCAATTCCCATAAAGCCAATCGCAATAAATATAATTGCGATAAATCCAAGGTTAAAACCTGCAATTGCCATAAAAGCCGTGGGGATTGCGATACCCTGGGAGAAAATTGCACCAAATGTTGAATCGAACCAAAGGGGATCAACTAAGTTGGGGTGATATTGATAAGCATTGAGCATAACTAGTACTACAAAGTCCATAATGTAAGCTAAGCCTGAAATGAAAAAGAAGGTTTGAATTAATCTCTTCTTTTCTTTACTTTTCCATAAGGTAAAGCTAAAAATAAAAAAACTAATCAAAAATAAAAGGAAATACCAGTATGATAGCACCATTCTTAATCACCCCTTAATTTGACATAAGTTCTACAACCCTTAATTTAAATTGTCTCCTTTTCCTTCCATAACATTCATTTACAGCTGGAAATACTCCATAGTAAGTTTAATAGTGAAAGGATACAGATGTACCTTTTTGAAATCTAACTTTTATAAAACCTGGCTTATCGCCAAGCCTTAATGGCGAGTGGCTTAGTTGCACTTATGCAGTAAGAAAGAATTTATACTTTCTTACCTGATAAAAAAGCACCACAAGATTGCGGTGCTTAAGAGCGAAATTTTATTTATACAAGGAAATCCTACTACAGGGATTGACTCCAGTCCTGTGTGATTTCTCCTTCTATATACTTTTCTGAATCCAATGCAGCCATACACCCAGTACCAGCCGCTGTTATAGCTTGACGATATTTTTTGTCCTGGACATCTCCGCAAGCAAATACACCTGGTATATTTGTGTTGGTTGTACCTGGTGTAACACGAATATATCCCGTTTCATCTGTATCAATTTGACCATTTAAAAAGTCTGTATTTGGAAGATGACCAATTGCTACAAATACACCATCTATTTCGATTACCTTTTCTTCGTTGGTGGAATTATCCTTCACTTTTAAGCCTGTTACGCTTTTCCCGTCTGATATAACTTCAAGCGGTGTCTGATTTAAATGCCACTTTATTTTGGGATTGTCTTTGGCTCTGTTCTGCATTATTTTTGATGCACGAAGGTTATCACGACGATGAACAACGTGGACTTCGCTCGCAAATTTAGTTAAAAAATTGGCTTCTTCCATTGCAGAATCTCCGCCTCCAATGATAATTACCTTTTTTCCACGGAAAAAGAACCCATCACATGTTGCACATGTACTTACACCTTTACCGATATTCTCCTTTTCACCAGGTATATCTAGCAACTTTGCTGTAGCTCCTGTGGAAACAATTAATGCCTGGGTTTCTATTTCCCCTAGACCACTAACCTCCAGTTTATGTGTCGATGAAGTGAAATCAACTTTTGTAACCCACCCACGTTTAAATTGTGCACCAAAACGTTCAGCCTGCTTTTTCATATTTTCCATTAGCTCGGGACCCATAATTCCGTCAATAAACCCTGGGTAATTTTCTACCTCTGTAGTCAATGTTAATTGCCCTCCAGGTTCCATTCCCTCAATTACTACAGGATTCATCTCTGCTCTAGCCAAATAAATAGCTGCAGTCAAACCAGCAGGACCAGTTCCTAATATAACGACTTTTTCCATCCTAATCCCTCCAAATGAAACAGTTTTTATTTCCAATTAATTACATAACCGTTTTTTCTTCTTCTATATAATATATCCCAGACTAGTTAGAGACTATTCTTTCATTCACCAGTTTCAGCAAATCGTTTAATTCGATCGCCTATTTGATCACGGACACGCTGAAAAACCTGCCATTTTTCTTTATCTGTTCCTTCTGCTTTAGCAGGATCATCAAATCCCCAATGCTCTCTTTTAACATGTGGAGGTGTCATTGGGCATCGATCCGCTGCATCCCCACAAAGCGTGACAGCTAACGTTGCATTATTTAAAATTTCGGTATCAATGATTTCTGAATTTTGATCTGAGATATCGATATTGACCTCATTCATTGCCTTAACCGCGTTTGGATTTAAGCCATGAGCTTCAATTCCAGCACTTTTCACTTTCCACTCATCACCCAAATGCTTTTTTGCCCATCCTTCTGCCATTTGGCTTCGACAAGAGTTACCCGTACATAAAAAATAAATAGTTTTTTTGGACATAATTTAATTTCTCCTTTATAAGATGATCCAAAGCCATAACGCTAAACCAGACAACGTTATAAACAATGTTGGTATTGTTAAAATAATCCCGACTTTAAAATAGTATCCCCAAGATATTTTAAATCCTTTCAATGACAATACATGTAACCATAACAACGTTGCCAGTGAACCAATAGGTGTAATCTTTGGACCTAAATCGGATCCAACAACGTTAGCATAAATGAGTGCTTCCTTAATAGAAGCTGTCGTTTCCACTTCAGAAATAGCCAAGGCATCAATCATTACAGTTGGCATGTTGTTCATAATGGATGACAAAATGGCGGCAATGAAGCCCATTCCAATGGTAGCAACATAAAGTCCTTGATCAGCAGTGAACTGTATCAATTTAGCTAACACACTTGTTAAGCCTGCGTTTTGTAAGCCATAAACTACAACATACATACCTACAGAGAAGAAAACAATAGCCCATGGTGCGCTTTTAACAACCTCTGTCGTTTGAACAGCTGGGCTTCTCTTGGCCATGATAAGAAATAAAATTGCAATAATACCTGCAACAATAGAAACTGGAACATCAATTATTTCGCTACCGAAGTATCCTGCTAATAATGCAGCCAATACTATCCATGACAGCTTAAACATGGATTGATCTTTTATTGCTTCCTTAGGTTCTTTTAACTGAGACAAATCATAATTTCCCGGAATACTTTTACGGAAAAATAAATATAAAACTAGAATACTTGCACCGATTGAGAAGAGATTTGGAATAATCATTCTAGAAGCATATTCAATGAACCCTATCCCAAAGTAATCTGCAGAAACAATATTAACTAAGTTACTTACTATTAATGGAAGTGATGCGGTATCCGCGATAAAACCACTAGCCATAACAAAAGGCAGAATCATTTTTTCTTTAAAGTTTAAATTTCGTACCATCGCTAACACGATAGGAGTTAAAATAAGTGCAGCGCCATCGTTAGCGAAAAACGCAGCTACAATCGCTCCTAATAAGATAATGTATACAAACATTCTAACGCCGTTACCTTTTGCAATCCGCGCCATATGTAATGCAGCCCATTCAAAAAATCCAATTTCATCCAAAATAAGTGAGATTAAAATAACTGCAACAAACGTTAATGTGGCATTCCAAACAATTCCGGTAACTGTTAGTACGTCACCCCATGTTACAACACCTACAATTAAAGCTAAAATAGCACCGCCACAAGCACTCCATCCTATCCCTAATCCTTTCGGCTGCCAAATAACTAATAATAAAGTTATGATAAAAATTCCAATAGCTAAGTAAACTGATAAATCCAACAAAATTCCTCCTTAATTACAAACAATCCGTTTGCCTTCTGCCTCCAGAAAATTCAATTTTTCTTTTTGGTCTGGTATATAATCCAAGATAGTCATAACCATCGGATAACTTTCACTTTCTTTATTTAAAGAATAAAAGATCCATTGACCGCTACGCTTTTCTTTAACAATTCCAGCGTCTCTTAACTTGCGAAGATGTTGACTAATCGATGGCTGGCTCATTTGAAAAACTTCTACAAATTCGCAAACACAACATTCGTTATCTTTTAGGAGACCTACCATGGTTAAGCGAGTTTTATCACCTAATAATTTAAGTGTTAGTGCTACTTTTTCAACAGAAACTTCTGTTTGGAACATGGTTAACACACCCCTTCACTTATTCGCTTATTAGTATATAACAATTTGCTTATATTATGCAACGATGAAATCCTAG